>NZ_SSOF01000040.1:0-3192 GCF_029873115.1 Pseudomonas sp. BN606
CGCTACGACTACAACTTCGCGGCTGTCGGGATTCCGGGGCTGACCTTCATGACCCGCTACCTCAGCGGCGACGGCATCGAGTTGGGCGCTGGCCGCGAGGACGGCAAGGAGTGGGAGCGCGACACCGATATCGCCTACGTGGTGCAGAGCGGCCCGCTGAAGAACCTTGGATTGAAGTGGCGCAACGCGACAGTGCGTTCGACCAACTTCGGCAACGACCTCGACGAGAACCGCCTGATCCTCAGCTACACCCTGCCGCTCTGGTAAGGGCCTCACCCAAGGTCGCAGCGGCCGATGGCCCGCACGCGCCACCCCTCTTCCTTCAAGGAGAGGGGCTTCCGTAGGCTGGCGCTGAGCGCTGCGAAGCCCAACGCGACGAACGCCAACCCTCCCCCGAAAGGTCGGTACCGCAGCATTTGTAGGAGCGAGCTCTGCTCGCGAACCTTCGGAGCAGGACCGTTCGCGAGCAGAGCTCGCTCCTACACAAAAGCCGTGCTGCGCATATCGCCCAAGTTCCAACCCGGCGCCCCAAGGTGGATGCAATAAGCGGCATCCACCCAGTGCGAGCGAGTTCATTCGCGAAAGGCCGAACAGCCGCCCTTGGGACACTCAATGAAATTATGATTTTTTTGCACATCGCACCGGTTTTTCTGCTCGTTCTTATTTGATTAACGCCTGCATATACTCAGTTCACCAGCCCGGCCTAAAACCGGAACGACTCAAAATAACAATCAAGGGCTCGCGCCATGAATCACAACAGCCTCCCCTTCCTTGCCGCTCGTGACTTCCTCCTGGCCCACCGCACTGACTACGACACCGCCGTGCGCGGTTTCCGCTGGCCACAGCTCAAGGAGTTCAACTGGGCCCTGGACTATTTCGATGACATGGCCAAGGGCAACCAGGCGCCGGCACTCTGGATAGTCGAAGAGGATGGCAGCGAGCGCCGCTATAGCTTCCAGGAGCTGTCCGAGCGCTCCAACCGTGTCGCCAACCACCTGCGAGCCCTGGGCGTGAAGCGCGGCCAACGCATCCTGATGATGCTCGGCAACGACATCGCTCTGTGGGAGACCATGCTGGCTGCCTTCAAGCTTGGCGCCGTAGTGATCCCCGCCACCGCCCTGCTCACCTCCGAGGACCTGCGCGATCGCATCGAGCGCGGCCGGATCAACCATGTAGTAGCCGGCGGCGCCCACCTGGAAAAATTCAATGGCCTGGCCGAAGGCCTCACCCGCATCAGCGTCGGCGGTGATGCATCGGGCTGGACGCCGCACAGCGCGGCGGAGCAATACCCGGCCGAGTTCCAGGCCGAGGGCGTGACGCTCGCCACCGACCCGATGCTGCTGTACTTCACGTCCGGCACCACCTCCAAACCGAAGATGGTGCTGCACAGCCACCAGAGCTACCCGGTCGGTCACCTGTCGACCATGTACTGGATCGGCCTGCGACCTGGCGACCTGCACCTGAACATCTCTTCCCCGGGCTGGGCCAAGCATGCCTGGAGCTGCTTCTTCGCCCCCTGGAACGCCGGTGCGTGCATCTTCATCCACAACGTCGCGCGCTTCAGCGCCCAGGCCTTGCTCGGCGCGCTGGAGCGCTACGGCGTCACCAGCCTGTGCGCACCGCCCACCGTGTGGCGCATGCTGATCCAGGAAGACCTGGCCAGCTACCGCAGCCGCCTGCGCCTGCGTGAACTGGTGGGCGCTGGCGAGCCGCTCAACCCGGAAATCATCGAGCAGGTCCAGCACGCCTGGGGCCTCGATCTGCGCGATGGCTTCGGCCAGTCGGAAACCACCGCCCTGGTCGGCAATACCCCTGGCCAGAAGCTCAAGCCGGGCTCCATGGGCCGACCACTGCCCGGCTACCAGGTGACCATGCTCGACCCTGACGGCCAGCCCGCCAACGAAGGCGAAGTGGCCCTGCCGCTGGAGGTCCGTCCGCTGGGCCTGATGCTCTGCTACGAAGACAACCCGGAGAAGACCGCCGAAGTGATGCGCGACGGTTACTACCGCACCGGCGACACTGCGCAGATCTGCGAAGACGGCTACATCACCTTCGTCGGCCGTGCCGATGACGTGTTCAAGGCCTCCGACTACCGCATCAGCCCCTTCGAACTGGAAAGCGCGCTGATCGAGCATCCCGCCGTCATGGAAGTGGCCATCGTGCCCAGCCCCGACCCGGTGCGCCTGGCGGTGCCCAAGGCCTTCCTGATCCTCGCCCACGACCAACCCGGCAGCGCCGAACTGGCCTTGAGCATCCTCGCCTTCGCCCGCGAGCACCTGGCGCCCTACAAGCGTGTGCGCCGCATCGAGTTCGTCAGCGAACTGCCCAAGACCATCTCCGGGAAGATCCGCCGCGTGGAACTGCGGCAAATGGAAGTGCAACGCCGCCAGGGCGATGCACGGGGCGCCGGCGAGTACTTCGAAGAAGACTTCCCGCAGCTCAAGGGCTGATTCCGGGCCGGTTCGCCGGCCCTCCCACTAATACCCCGACCGCTCGGACGACTTGCCCGAGGGGCCTCACTCGACCCAACGAAAGCAGGCAGGACCCATACATGACCTCTTCCAGCGTTCCCAGCGTCAAGCTGCTCATCAACGGTGAATTCGTCGAATCCAAGTCCCAGCAGTGGCGCGACGTGGTCAACCCGGCGACCCAGGAAGTCCTGGCCCGCGTACCCTTCGCCACCCAGGACGAGATGAACGCCGCTGTTGCCGCCGCCCAGGACGCCTTCAAGACCTGGCGCAAGACCCCGATCGGCGCACGCGCCCGCATCTTCCTCAAGTACCAGCAGCTGATCCGCGAGAACATCAAGGAGCTGGCCGCCCTGCTCACCGCCGAACAGGGCAAGACCCTGCCGGACGCCGAGGGCGACGTCTTTCGTGGCCTTGAGGTGGTAGAACACGCCGCCAACATCGGCACCCTGCAGATGGGCGAACTGGCCAACAACGTCGCCAACGGCGTGGACACCTACACCCTGCTGCAACCGATCGGCGTGTGCGCCGGCATCACCCCGTTCAACTTCCCGGCGATGATCCCACTGTGGATGTTCCCCATGGCCATCGCCTGCGGTAACACCTTCGTCCTCAAGCCCTCCGAGCAGGACCCGCTGGTGACCATGCGCCTGGTCGAGCTGGCGCTGGAAGCCGGCATCCCGAAAGGCGTGCTGAACGTGATCCACGGCGGCGTCGATGCGGT
>NZ_SSOF01000041.1:0-200571 GCF_029873115.1 Pseudomonas sp. BN606
TGAATCGCCCCTAGTTTCGTAGACACCTCCAAGCCTCATAATGAGGCCCATTAGGAGGTGCCATGAGCAACCAGCGTTACCCCGAAGAATTCAAAATCGAAGCGGTCAAGCAAGTGACCGAGCGCGGCCTTCCCGTGGCCGAGGTGGCAGCGCGGTTGGGCATGTCGGTGCACAGCCTGTATGCCTGGATCAAGCGCTACAGCAAGCCCCGGGAACAGCGGCAGCAAGAAGATGATCAACAGGCCGAACTGCGTCGTCTGCGTGCGGAACTCAAGCGGGTAACCGAAGAGCGAGACATCTTAAAAAAGGCCGCCGCGTACTTTGCCAAGGAGTCCGGCTGAAGTACGCCGTCATCAACAAGTTATCGGTGGAGTACCCGGTACGTCGTCTCTGCCAGACCCTCAAAGTACATCCCAGCGGTTACTACGCCTGGTTGTCCGAGCCGAAATCCGTACGCGCGAAGGAAGACCAGCGTCTGCTCGGGTTGATCAAACATGCCTGGCTGGAAAGCGGCGGGGTCTACGGCTATCGCAAGATCCACGACGACCTGCGTGAGCTGGGGGAGTGCTGTGGCCGGCACCGCGTGGCTCGCCTGATGCGGGGAGAAGGGCTGCGCTCGCAGACCGGCTATCGTCGGCGCCCCGGTTATTACGGGGGCAAGCCGACGGTGGCCTCGCCCAACCGCCTGGAGCGGCAGTTCAACGTCAGCGAACCGAACAAGGTCTGGGTCACTGACATCACCTACATCCGCACCTATGAGGGTTGGTTGTACTTGGCGGTGGTGCTGGATCTGTTTTCACGCCAGGTGGTTGGCTGGTCGATGAAGCCACGGATGTGCAGCGACCTAGCCATCGATGCCTTGCTGATGGCGGTCTGGCGGCGGAAACCCAGGCAGGAGGTGATGATCCACTCCGACCAGGGTAGCCAGTTCAGCAGCTCGGACTGGCAGAGTTTCCTCAAGGCCAACAACCTGATCAGCAGCATGAGTCGACGCGGCAACTGCCACGACAACGCGGTAGCAGAAAGCTTTTTCCAGTTGCTGAAGCGGGAACGCATCCGACGGAAAACCTACGGCACCCGCGAAGAAGCCCGCAGTGATGTGTTCGATTACATCGAGATGTTTTATAACGCCAAACGCCGGCACAGCAGCGCTATGCAGCTATCGCCAGTGGAGTTTGAAAAGCGCTATTTCCAGAGCTTGGAGAGTGTCTAGGAAAGCCGGGGCGATTCAACGACGTGTAAACCGGGGACAATAGAAGTCTCCATTGCTCAATCGCTCTGTCGGGATAGGATAATTTGAGTGGACGGTGTGCTGAGCTTGCGCAGAAGCTAGTTAAAAACTAGATTTTTTCAAGAATCGAGGAGGGAAAGTATGATTTTAACCCGCAATCTTTCGTTAATTTGTTACAGAACAAAGGGTTATGTAAAATCTACTTTTAATCCGCTACTGACAGGTGAGGACAGTTTTGAACGAGCGCAGCTGGGTTCCAACAGGAATCCTGGCGTTCAGGGTCTCTTGCGCCTCGCCTAACAGCACGCATTCACTTTTCTGACACGAAGCTCACCAACATCCTATCCCTGGGCAGTTGCTAAAGAATGAGTTCAATTGCCATGGCGAACTGCTGGTGCTGATGTGCCGGCCTCAGGTATGTCTAGGCCCCTGGCGGCGGCGGACGCCTCGTCAGAATCGCCGGCCTTGTCGCATCAGGAACACCAGGCCAGCCAGCGCCCCAAGCAACAGGATGTGGATGAAACCTCCCAGCGTGTAGGAAGTGATTAGCCCTAGCGCCCACAGGGCTATCAGTAAAATCACAAATGCACCGACCATGAACGCACCTCCATGGGCTACCGGGTAGCCGTAGCGACAAGGTCCAGTCTGGCGGCACTGACCCCGGGTGGTCTGTGCGTCGACGTACGTATGCTGTCGCGATGGCTAAGTTGGCCAGCGCACCGACCCTTCGGGTGATGGCTGCCACCCTACTCTTCCCTGCCAATCCCGGCCGGGTATCAGCCCAAGGGGGCAGAGCCATGAGTACCTTGACCATCGAAGGCTGGTGCAAGACTAGCACTGGACAGCCGTCCACCCCGGTGGAGGACATCCAGTTCTACTTGACTGGAAACGACCATCTACGCCTGGAACAGGCCGAGGAATATCTGCAGAAGAGCCATCTGTCCGAAGTCATGGTCGATGTCGATATGGCGACCCTGGACCTCAGCATGCCGCAGGAATACAGTCCGCTTTCCGATTGCCAGCTGCGCGTCTATCTGGACTCGGACAGCAACCGCGGCCACTTCCATCTGGTCGGCCATCGGGCCAGCGACGGCAGCCTGATCTATACCAACTCCGTCCTGATCGCCCAGATGACCTAGTCGCGAACCCCGAGCGCTACATTCATCCGCGCCGCCTACTACCAGCCTGCCAGGCCTGCGGGAGCCAACGGCTTGTGAGCTCCACGGAACTTGCCGGCAAAAGGCCCTTCGATGGAAGGGCCTTTTTTTCATTCGGCACTTACTGAGCAGCCTTGTGCTGCAGGTCGTTCTTCACCTGGCGGACACCATCTACGGCCGCGGCGACCTGCACCGCTTTGTCGATCTGCCACTGGGAGTCGACGAAGCCCGTCAATTGCACGGTGCCGTTGAACGTCTTGACCTTGATGTCGAACGAGTTCACGTCGTTTTCCATCAACAACGCGGATTTTACCCTAGTGGTGAGGGCAATGTCGGAGAGGACTTCGCTGCTGCTCTGCTCGTGTTCGGGAAGCGCGCATCCTCCAATGAAGGGGAGACCAGCGGCGACCGTTGCCGCGATCAACAGTGTTTTCAGGTCCATGGTGATTTCCTTGAGACGGCTCTGCGCGAGGGTGCGTATCGCCAGCTTGATATCGGGGGGTGCGCGGGTCTGTGCGACTTCGCACTGAGCAGCGGGGGTGCCATCGCAACCGGAGCGAACGCACCCTGAGGAGTCGGCAATTGAAAGGACCACCGGCAGGCGCCACCTGCCGGCGAGAGCCGTCAGCGAGCCACTTCCCTGGGGGGCAGGCTGGCGACCGGTCATCAATAGCAAAGGTCGGTGGACTGGAAGCTCTTCACGCCTCGCACGTTCTGCGCCAGTTCGATCGCCAGGTCACGTTCAGCACCATTGTCGACGATGCCGCTCAGGGTAACGATGCCCATCGCCAGACGCCCGGCGAGACTCTTGTCCGCCTGACTGCAGGCGTTGTCGGCGGCTCGACTAAGTCCGACCTCGGCCGCTCGATGACGCCAAGCCAGTTCTTCGACTATCTCGCGGTTCGCTTGGACAGCGACAAGGCCCGGGGACGCGGCATGGCCTCAACTGGGTTTTCGAGGACGTCGGGCAGTCCTAGGGACTAATCCAGCGTAATGGAGTGCTGACCCACCGCAACTCCAAACCGAATCCGCAGACCAACCTCACCGTGAAACTGACCAAGTCCACGCTGGACAGGATCAGCATGGGCCAACTGGATTTCCCCACCGCAATCAAGCAGGGGGACATCAAGCTGAAGGGGGACGCACAGCAGGAGTGCGCTTGCTTACAAGCGCACCACTCCCGCGTGACTACTCAGAGCACCTCGAAGCGCCTCCGTGATTCAGTCGAAGCCCCGCAACTGCACGAATTCCTCCACAGGCGCACGATCCGAGCGCAAGCCATTCACCGCCGCCGAGCGGTCCGCATGACCCAGCGCCATGCCGCAATAGACCAGCTCGTTCTCCGGCAGCTCGAAATGCCGATGCAGGCTCTCGCGCACCATCCCCCAGGCTTCCTGCATGCAGGTCGCCAGGCCGCGCTCTTCGGCCAGCAGTGCCAGTGACTGCATGAACATGCCCAGGTGCGCCCACTGGCCATGGCCCATCGAACGGTCAATAACGAAGAACACACCGACCGGCGCGCCGAAGAACTGGTAATTGCGTGAGAGATTGCGCAGCCGCGCGGCCTTGTCTTCGCGGGGGATGCCGAGCAGCGCATACATGTCTTCGCCTACCTTGTAGCGTCGTGAGCGATACGGCTCGCTGAGTCTTTCCGGGTAGATGGGATGGTCACCCGCCTCGCCCTTCGGATTTTTCAGCAGGGTTTCCACGGCAAGTTTCTCCAGGGCGAGTTTTTCTTCGCCGCTGACAGCTATGACTTTCCATGGCTGCAAATTGCCTCCCGAGGGCGACCAGCGTGCGGCCTCGAGCAAGTCGAGCATCGTTTGCGCGTCGACCGGTTCTGCGGTGAAGGCGCGGACAGATATACGTTTCCTCAGCAACTCGGCAACCAACATGGGCGTACTTCTCCTGCATGGAATGGTGTTCGTTTCATGGAGCTGACGCGTCAGCGGCGGGCAAGCGCCATGCCGAAGCTCTTCGAGAGGCTGGAGACACCTTTGGGCGTTACGCTCAGGGCGCGGGAGTCCAGGTGACGGGTAACCCAGCCGCGCTTGAGCATCAGGTCAAGCAAGGCAGCTCCCAGCGCACCGCCGACATGCGGCGAACGCTCGCTCCAGTCCATGCACGGATAGGCCAGGCGTCTGCGCTGACGCTGCACTTCGGCCAGGTCAATCCCCAGTCGCCCAAGGGCCTGGGTGCCGGCGTCAGTGATGCGGTAATCCTTGTCTTGGCTTTCGATCCAGTTCGCTGCCAGCAAGGCATCGTGCAGTTGCACGGCGACCTCACCTGCGCAGTGGTCGTAGCAGGTACGCGCCTGACGCAGCACGGACGGCGTCGATGGCCGGAAGGCCGCTGCGGGCACTCCCGCCAGCGACAGTAAACTCTCCAGCGTCTGAGCGACCTGACGACTCGCCAGCTGGTAGTAGCGGTGCCGGCCCTGTACGTGAAGCACGACCAGTCCTTGCTCCAGCAGGCGGGTGAAATGGCCGCTGGCAGTGGAGGCACCTATGTCGGCGACAGCGGCCAGTTCGGTCGCCGTCCGCGCATGGCCGTCGAGGAGACTGCAAAGCATCCGTGAGCGGGCGGGGTCAGCGATGGCGCCGGCCAGCGCGGCGAGATGGTTGTCGGCGGTATCTGCATCCATGATTCGGCGCTCCCCGAAGTGTCGGTTGTCGACGTCATCATAATCGGGCTCGAACCCTATGGAGAGAGCTCGCCATGTCCTCACCCTTTTTTGGCAGAAAAGTCGTGTTAGCGGCCTTCATGACGGCCCTGTTCGGCTGGGGCGTAGGCTTTTATGGTCCCCCGGTTTTCCTCTATGCAGTGACCCAGCGCACGGGTTGGCCGGTACCGCTATGCTCCGCCGCCGTCACCCTGCACTTCCTCGCTGGCACCCTCGTAGTGGTCAACCTCCCCCACCTCTATAAACGCTTCGGTATCCCGCGTATCAGCCTGCTTGGGAGTTTCCTGCTCTGTGCCGGCGTCTGTGGCTGGGCTGTTGCCCGCGAGCCGTGGCAGCTGTTCATTGCGGCGATGCTCAGCGGTTTCGGTTGGGTGACCATGGGCGCTGCAGCGATCAACGCCATGATTGCGCCCTGGTTCATCAGCGGCAGGCCTTCGGCACTGTCGATGGCCTACAACGGCGCCAGCATTGGCGGTGTCGTGTTCTCATCCGGCTGGGTATTCCTGATCAATCACCTCGGCTTCCCCCAGGCTGCCCTGGTGGTGAGCGTGCTGACACTTACCCTGGTCGGTTTCCTTGCGTGGAAGGTCTACGGCGTACATCCGGAGCACCTCGGTCAGCATCCGGACGGTGCCAAAGTGGATCCGAGCGAAGCGACGCCAGCGCAAACCGCAGCCGAGCCATTGCTATGGCGCAATCGGCGCTTTCTCACACTGGCCTCAAGCATGGCCCTGGGACTGTTTGCGCAGATCGGCCTGATTGCCCACATGTTCCTGTTGCTGACACCACTGCTAAGCGACACGCAGGCGGGATTCGCCATGGGGCTTGCGACCTTGAGCGCCATCGCCGGGCGCGTTCTGGTGGGACGCCATATGTCGGCCAGCGCTGATCGGCGCATCGTCGCCTGCGCCAGTTACGGCAGTCAGTTGCTGGGGTGCCTGCTGTTGATGGTGATGCATGCCTGGCCGGGCTTCATCTGGATAGGGATCGTCCTGTTCGGGGCCGGCATCGGTAATGCCACTTCCCTGCCCCCTTCGATTGCCCAGGCCGAATTTCCGCGTCACCTGACCCAGCGCGTAGTTTCTCTGATCGTGGCCATATCCCAAGGAGGTTATGCGTTCGCCCCTGCCCTATTCGGCCTGATGAAATCGCTGACCTTGGGGTGGCTGCCCTTCGGCCTAGCCGCCGGGCTGCAGGTTGCGGCAATGCTGCTCCTGATGCTGGGCCGCAGGGCACCTGGTTCGATGCAGGACTCGTCCAGGCCGCCACGGCCAATATGCTGTTGACCTGCAACTTTCAAATATCAGGTGAATAAAAAAAGGCCGCCTGGATAAGGCGGCCATTAAATAAAACCAAAGGATTGATGAAGTGGAGGAGTCGATCGCAATTCCTGAGGGAAGACCGGAAAGTGCCATCGACCAAAATCTTCATCGGGGGCAAGTGTACGCATTTTGCCGTCCATCCCAAATCAAATACGTTGATAGAAACTATTGATATCGATTCATGGGCTTCACTTCCTTCAACTGCTAATCGGCCAGGCAATTATTGCACTTGACATCCTCATGAAATTGCCTGCCGATTCACGCGCAGGCGTCTAGTACGGCACGCGCCTGCCATTGTCAATAATCCATAGGTATCTTCATGAATTGCATGGAGTCATTCATATTCACTTCATGTAATTAATTTTATGCAACAAAAAAAGCCACCTCCGAAGAGGTGGCTGAATCAGAGAGTAAGTTGATGGAACCTCTGTTGATTCACGGGGCGAATCGACAGCTCCATGTTCCGTCCAGCACAGGATACTGACCGGTGAAATTGATAAATATTAATCCCATCAATATTCGAAATTGATGATTACAGTTTTTTGAATGATGCAAGACGTGATAACTCTCTGCGCGCATCGCGTCGGCAAAGCCGGCAATCACAACGATAACCAATGGATTTTCCTATCGGCACCGGCGGGCCTCGCTGCTCCCGGTCATCGGTAGTTTCTTGAATTCCTGCCTTTCCCAAGACCAACAAAACCACCATCAGGAGCACCCGTGATGCAACTCAATCCCCTGAGCGCTCTGGCGCTGGCGGTTTCCGCCGCCCTCGCCGTTCCCGCCGTGGCCGGTGAGCAATCCGAATCCAAGGGATTCGTCGAAGACGCCAGCGCCACCCTGCTGCTGCGCAACGCGTACTTCAACCGGGACTACAAGGACCACACCAACGACGCCAAGACCTGGGGCCAAGGCTTCATTGGCACCTTCGAATCGGGCTTCACCCAGGGCACCATCGGCTTCGGTGTCGACGCCTACGGTCTGCTCGGCGTGAAACTGGACAGTGGTCGCGGCCGCAACTACAGCGCTTTCTTCGACACCGACAGCGATGGCCATCCGGTGGACGACCTCTCCGAAGCCGGTGCGGCGGTGAAACTGCGCTTCTCCAACACCGTGCTCAAGTACGGCAACCAGTTCCCGTCCCTGCCGGTTCTGGCCTATGACGACAGCCGCCTGCTGCCCCAGGCCTTCACCGGCACCCTGCTCACCAGCAAGGAGATCGAAGGCCTGGAACTGAATGTCGGCCGCTTCACCGGCGACAGCCCCATGGGCGACCCGGCGCGCGACCCCAACCGCCTGAAGAGCATCGACGTGTTTGGCGGCAGCTACACCGTCACCGACGACCTGAGGGTGAGCCTCTACCACTCCGACGTGGAGGACCAGTTCAAGAAGTACTACGCCAACGTGAACTACAACATCCCGTTCAACGAGCAGCAGGCGCTGAACTTCGACTTCAACATCTACCGCACCAAATACGACGACGGCTCCGATGCCGCGCTGGCCTTTGGTGGCGACGGCCAGGACGACAAGAACACCCTGTGGAGCCTCGCAGCCAAGTACAGCATCGGCGCCCATGCTTTCATCCTTGCTCATCAGCGCAACACTGGCGACACCGGCTATGCCTACGACTTCGGCGACGGTGGCAGCACCATCTACGTGGCCAACTCCTACTACTCGGACTTCAACCTGGAAGACGAGCAGTCCTGGCAGGTCAGCTACGAGCTGGACTTCGGCGGCTATGGCATCCCCGGCCTGACCTATAAGTTCGCTTACGTGCGCGGCACCGACATCGTTGCCGGTGGCGAAAACGACGGCACCGAGCGCGAGCTGTTCAACCAGTTCAAGTACGTGGTGCAGGACGGTCCGGCCAAGGACCTGTCGTTCAAGCTGCGCAACTCGATTTACCGCGCCGACAACCAAGTGGGCCCGGACCTCAACGAAGTCCGCGCATTCATCGAATACCCCATCAGCATCCTCTGATGCCCCGGTCGTGCCGGTTAGCCGGCGCGACTCCCCTTCCCGAAAACGCTCCAAACCAGAGACGTCCTCCGCACTTCCCGTGCTCCCTGCAAAGCGCTACGAAGAATCGGAGTGTGCGTCTCGTCGATTGTTTCTTAACCATCCCGATTCGCTTGATCTCAATCAATCGCACACGGCCGATTCGGCGTAGAAAAAAGACAGGTTTTCAATACGGAGTACGTAGCCATGTCTCTGCAATCGTGCGCGCATTCTCACGCAGCCCATGCCGGCGACCTTGTCCAGGATCATTGGATCGAGACGCTGGAGGACGGCAGCCATGTCCTCATCCGCCCGTTGCGCCCGGAAGATCGCGAGCGCGAAGCCGAATTCATCCGCGACCTTTCCCCGGAAACACGCCACTTCCGTTTCCTGTGTGCGATCAGGGAAGCCAGCAGCGACCTGCTCGATAACCTGATGGAGGTCGATTACCAACGCAAGATGGCCTACGTCGCCCTGGTGCATCGGGCCGGCAAACTGATCGAAGTCGGAATCAGCCGTTATGCCGCTTCCAACGACCAAGCCCAATGCGAGTGCGTGGTGACCATCGCCGACGGCTGGCAAGACCTGGGCCTGGACAAGATCCTGATGCGCCACCTGATCGACGCCGCTCGCGACAACGGTTTCAAGCGAATGTATTCGATTGACGCCGCGACGAATGTCCGGATGCAACGTCTTGCCCGTGCAATGGGTTTCGTCTGCAAACGCGACCCGCAGGATGCCGCGCAGCTGATCCATAGCCTGGCGCTTTGAGCGAAGGGCTTCACGCCTTTCGGGATACCCCGAGCCTCATGCTCGGCTAAATGGGTGCTGGTCAAAACAAAAAAGGCACGGTAGTTTACGCGCCGGGTGTCTGGATGCGCTTCTGCGCCAGACAGGTTTCATGTGCTGGTCGGGCCGCCGCACAAGCTGCTGAGTATTAGCGACCATGAACCAAGCCCCTTCCCGAAAGGCGCTGCCGGCTGTGCAGCGTATTGCCGACAAGGCATTCTCCGCGTTCGAAAAATTCCTCCATATCGAAGCCGTCAGTGGCATCGTCCTGCTGATCGCCGCGGCGGCTGCGCTGACCTGGGCCAACTCCCCCTACGCCAGCAGCTACGAACATTTGTGGCACATGCCGCTGTCCATTGGCATCGGTGACTTCGTTATCTCGAACTCGCTGCACTTCTGGATCAACGATGCGTTGATGACGGTCTTCTTCCTCGTCGTGGGCATGGAAATCCGCCGGGAAATCCATGAAGGCGCGCTGGCCAACTTCAAGCTCGCCACCCTGCCCATGGTCGCTGCGTTCGGTGGCGTCCTGGTCCCCGCCCTGGTGTACCTGGCATTCAACAGCGCCGATGGATTGCGCCAGGGCTGGGCAGTACCAACGGCCACGGACATCGCATTCGCAGTCGGCGTCCTGGCGCTTCTGGGACGTTCGGTGCCAGCTTCGGTGCGGGTCTTCCTGCTGGCGCTGGCGATCATCGACGACATCGTCGCCGTGCTGATCATCGCGCTGTTCTATTCGGGCGGACTCGACCCACTCGGCTTCGCCATTGCCGCTGCCGGTATCCTGCTGGTGCTTGGCCTGCAACGCATCGGCATTGGTTCGGCCTACGCTTATCTGCTGCCCGGCGCGCTGCTCTGGTTCGGCCTGCTGAAGACCGGCGCCCACCCGACGCTGGCGGGCGTCGTGCTCGGTCTGATGACCCCGGTTCGCCCGGTCAAGGTCATGGACCCGCCCCTGCAGTTGGCTTCGCGAGCCATCAATGAATTTGCCGCGCGCGAACAAGCGCCCAATGGTGGTGCCGAGCTGATGGAGTTCATCAAGCAGCTTCGTCAGGCGCAGCGGGAGCTCCTGCCTCCGGTAACGCGCGTGCAGATGGCCCTGCATCCCTGGGTCGCCTACCTGGTCATGCCACTGTTCGCCCTCGCCAACGCCGGCGTGAGTCTGGCGGGTGTGAACCTTGACCAAGGCGGTTCGCTGGCAGTGCTCTCAGGAGTCGCGCTGGCACTGGTGCTGGGCAAACCACTCGGCGTTCTGTGCAGCAGCTGGCTGATGGTGCGCATGGGCTGGTGCAGCTTGCCACCGGGTATGACCTGGTCGTGGATGGTGCTGATCGGCTGTCTGGCCGGCATTGGTTTCACCATGTCGATCTTCATTGCCAATCTTGCCTTCAACCAACCCGACCTGCTGAGCGCTGCCAAGCTGGGTGTACTGGTGGCCTCGGTTGTCGCCGGGGTGGTCGGACTGCTCTACGGGCGCTTGCTGGTAAAGCGTGCAAGGCGAGCCTGACTACCCTGCAAACTGCCATGGCCACCAATCCGATTGGCGGCCATGGCCTTGAACCGCCGCATCCATTCGCCTGAACTACCCTGCATGGATGCCATCATTGCTTCGCATGCACGGGGCCATGCCCCTCCTCCTTCGCGCTGCGGTTGCGGACCGCTATGACGGTATCAGTGTGATTCATCATCCTGCCGCCCAACGCCTCGAGGGAGCGACGCCATGCCGAACGTCCAATCCGCCAGCCAGGTACCCAACCAGTTCGTCGAATGCAGTGGCCGTCGCCTGGCCTACCGAGTGATCGGCGATGGCATGCCAATGGTGCTGTGCCTGCGTTTTCGCGGTGTGATGGACTCCTGGGACCCGGCATTCCTCGATGAGCTCACGGCACAGGGCTTCAAGGTGTATATCTTCGATTACAGCGGCCTGGGGCTGTCCGACGGTACACCCACCTATGACCCGGCATCGCTGGCACGCGACACCATCGAGCTGATCACCACACTGGGGCTGGGCAAGGTCGTGCTTGGCGGCTGGTCGCTCGGCGGCATCGCCGCGCAGGTGGCCATGCTGCAGGCACCGCAGCTGGTCAGCCACCTCGTGCTGCTCGGCACCACACCGCCCGGTCAACTGGTGAAGACTGGCGAGCCGCTGTTCTATGAGCTGGCGCGCCGGGAGAACGACTTCGAGGATTTTGTTCACCTGTTCTTCGAACCGACTTCGCCTGCCAGTCGCGAAGCAGCCCTGCGCTCCGCCGAACGTATCGCCTCGCGCCAGGAGGGCCGATGCCCCGAGGTGCCGCACGAATGGGCTGGTCAGCAACTGGGAGAGGGGCCGCGCAACCCGATGTTTCCGCTACAGCCCGCGCTGGATGCACTGCGCACTACCCGTGCGCCGGTGCTCCACCTCGGCGGCGACCACGACATCGTATTCCCGGTCGAGAATTGGCATGCACTGAGCCGCACCCTGCCAACCCTACATCTCGTCACCCTGCCGAGTACCGGCCACGGGCCGCACCTGCAGTATCCTAGGGCCAGCGCCAGGCACATTGCCGCCTTCGTTTTCGACTGAACGGCACTGCCAAGGGACGTCAGGAATCCGCGTCGATATCGACGGGAACCTCCAGCCCTACCTTCACATTGCTCATGGACACCAGCGTACGGAAGCGCTTGACGTTGTTACTCTCGAAGAAGAGCTGCCGGGTCAGGTCGGTGTACTGCTCCATGCTCCTGACCGCGAGGACCAGCACGAAGTCGAACTCGCCTGCCACGTAGTAGCACTGCTGCACCTGCGGACAGGCGAGGAAGCTGCGTTTCATCGCATCCAGCAGGTCGAGCCGTTCGCTCTCGACCTCCACTTCCGCAATCACAGTCAGCTGGTAGCCCAATTGCTGCGGGTCCACCAAGGCCACCGTCCTGCGAATGACCCCCTCCTCGTTCAGGCGCTTGAGCCGGCGATTGACAGCGGCAGCCGAGAGATTGACGCGGTCGCCCAGCTCTGCCTGGGACAATCCGGCGTCCTGCTGGACTTCCTTGAGCAGCTTGAGATCGAAGGCATCCAGATTCATGGGCAGGGCTCGATTGAGAGTTGATCGAAACGGGGCTTTCTCGAAATAGAAATGCGCAAAGTACCTGTAATCAGAGAAAACAGTGCGTACCCGAGCAATATTATTACGCCATCGACTGATTTGCTTTCCCGGAGCCTGCCTGATGAGTCTTCCTTCCGATGCGCAACCGTTGCAGCTCGACGGTGAAACCCTGCTCAAGCAGATTCGTAGCCTGGGCGAGATCGGCATCGAGCCTGGCCGGGAGGGCCGCACCCGAATCGCGCTGACTGATGCCGATAAAGCCGGCCGTGACCGGTTGCGGCAATGGATGGACGCGCTGGGCCTGAACGTGCGGACAGACCGCATAGGCAACATCTTCGGTACCCTGGGCGCGGATGGCGATCAGCAAGCGCCGCTGATGATCGGCTCACACATCGACAGCGTGGCTGACGCCGGCGAACTGGATGGCTGTTACGGCGTGCTCGCCGGGCTGGCCGTGGTGCGGGCGTTTCGCGACGCCGCCACGACACCAACCCGCCCGATCACGGTTGCCGCCTTTACCAATGAAGAAGGTGTGCGCTACCAGCCGGACATGATGGGCTCGCTGGTACACGCAGGCGGTCTGGATATTGAAGTCGCGCTGAATACGCTGGGCACCGACGGCACCCGCCTGGGCAATGAACTGGATCGCATTGGTTACGCCGGCGACCTCGAGCCCGGCGCGCTGGCACCTCACGAGTACCTGGAACTGCATATAGAGCAGGGGCCGATTCTGGAAGCCGAAGGTATCCAGATTGGCGTGGTCGAGAACCTGCAGGGCATTTCCTGGCAGCAGATCACCATCAAGGGCAGCGCCAACCATGCCGGTACGACGCCCATGCACCTGCGCCGGGACGCGGGTTGGGTGGCCAGCAGCGTGATCAGCGAATTACGCGAGATAGCAGTCGACGGCACCCTGGCAACGGCCGGCTGCCTGCGCTTGGAACCGAACCTGATCAACGTCATTCCGCGCAAGGCGGTCTTCACGGTGGATCTGCGTCATCCCGATGAATCGCACCTTCGCGTTGCCGAACAGAAGCTGGCGGCTTTGCTGGCACGCATGGCTGACGAAGAAGGCGTCGAGGTCTGGAGCGAGCAATTAGTGCGATTCCAGCCGGTGACCTTCAATGCGGAGCTGGCCGCTGCCATCGAATCCTCGGCCAACCGTCTGGGACTCAGCCACAGGCGCATGACCTCCGGCGCAGGCCATGATGCGCAGATGATCGCGCGCATCGCGCCGGCGGCGATGATCTTCGTGCCCAGTCAGGGTGGCATCAGCCACAACCCTCGCGAGCACACCAGTGACGATCTGCTGCTGGCCGGCGCGCAGGTCCTGCTCGATGTGGTGCAACAGCGGCTTGCCCAGGCCTGACCACCCTTCCCTGTCTTCGTTTCCGGAGTCCACGATGCTGATCGCCAACCCCAAATGCACTCGCCGCGCCTATCCCGACGACTTGCGCGCCATCATGAGCGTGACCCAGGCCACCGAGAGCCGCACCTTGCTTTCCAGCTGGAGCCGCTTCGAGCGCGCGGTCACGCCCTTGTGGCAACTGCCTGACCTTGCGCGTGATCTGGGTGTCGGCCAGGTGCTGCTCAAGGACGAGGCGGTGCGTTCGGCGTTGGGCAGCTTCAAGGTCCTGGGAGCACCCGTTGCACTCGTGCGTCTCATCCTGCGGCGTTTCCCCGATATGGTTTTGGTGCCCCGGGCCTTGCTCGCGGGAAATTTTGCCGAGTCTCTGGCCGAGTTCACGGTGATCAGCGCCACCGACGGCAACCATGGCCGAGCCCTCGCGGCTGCGGCACAAAGCGTTGGTTGCCGCTGCGTGATCGTCCTCCACGCGCATGTCAGTACTGAGCGGGAGCAGGCCATCGCAGCCTACGGCGCACGCATTATCCGCATTGACGGCAACTACGACGATTCGGTGCACGAAGCGGCCAGGCTGGCAGCCACAAATGGCTGGACCGTGGTGTCCGACACCTCCTACGAGGGCTACACAGAAATACCCCGCGATGTGATGCAGGGCTACGCGATCATTGCCGCGGAAGCGCTGGAAGCATTGGCGCCGCAGCAGGCCGGATGCCCGTTCAGCCATGTATTCCTGCAAGGCGGTGTTGGCGGCCTCGCGGCCGGGATTGCCAGCTACCTCTGGGAGCGTTACGGCGCCGCGCGACCAACCATGATCGTCGTCGAGCCAACACAAGCCGATTGCCTCTACCAGAGTGCCCTGACCGGAAAGGCAACCCGGGCCAGCGGCTCGGTGGACTCGGTGATGGCCGGGCTGGCTTGCGGTGAAACATCTCCTTTGGCCTGGCAGTTCCTGGAAGGCTGCATCGACCATTTCATGACCGTGGAAGACGCCGAGGCCGTAGCGGCGATGCGCGTCCTGGCCAAGGGAAGCGAACGTGACCTGCCGCTTGTGGCAGGCGAGTCTGCAGTGGCCGGGCTTGCTGGTCTCAGGCAGCTGATGGGCACTCCCCAGGCTGCTGAACTTGGGCTCGACCGCCAGTCACGCGTCCTGCTGATCAGCACCGAAGGGGCCACCGCGCCGGCGCTCTATGCCGAGCTGGTAGGCGAGCCCGCCAGCGCGGTTCTGGCGCGCCAGGAACAATGGTTGCAGGTGCAGTGACGCACTGTCTCAACTACGCCGGGCGTTGCGCTCGACCATGGCCACGATGGTTGCGCGGAGTTCATCCCGCGCCTCCTGCGGCGTGATCTCTCCGGTTGCAGCGGCATGGGACAGTGCCTCCGCCGCACCCAACATGACACGCAACCCGGCCGGGCTAATGCCCCCCTCGCCCGCGAAGGGCGCCAGCGCAGCCCGACACTTTTCCAGGAACACCGACTCGTACTCGCACTTGATGGACTCAAGCTCGGGTGAAGCAGCCAGGGACGCGATCACCCCCGGAATCTCACGCCCCTGGGACAGTACGCATTCGACATAGGACGAGGCGATCACCGCAGCCCTACCCTCCAGCGTCGTCTCGCTGGCCTCCAGCGCCGCATCCATCAGCGCCGTCTGGCGTGTATCGAACTCCACGTACAACGCCGCAAGCAGCCCTCCCCGAGTCTTGAAGTGGTCATAGACCACGGGCTTGGTGACGCCCGCCTGCTCGGCCAATCGGCCCAGGGAAAGCGCATCGGTGCCCTCCTCCCGGACCATCTGCCAAGCGACATCCAGCAGCTGCCGCTGCCGCTCTTCCCGGGATAAACGACGGCGCGGACGCGCCTCT
Organism: Pseudomonas sp. BN606; assembly: GCF_029873115.1. Taxonomy (NCBI): domain Bacteria; kingdom Pseudomonadati; phylum Pseudomonadota; class Gammaproteobacteria; order Pseudomonadales; family Pseudomonadaceae; genus Pseudomonas; species Pseudomonas sp. BN606. Next base: position 15,492 of record NZ_SSOF01000041.1, read on the forward strand.
TCATCGAGTGTTGACATGGCTAACCTACCAAACGTAAGTTACCAACCGTAACTTACCAAAAGTAACTTGGCGCACAGGATATCGGGCGCCAGTCTCAGCCGCAATCCACCCGCAGGAGCCCTGCCATGCACGCCCTGATTGTCGTCGCCCACCATGATCCCCGTTCGCTCACCCACAGCCTCGCTGCACAGGTTGCCGATGGACTGAAGCACTCCGGCCATGACTCGGAGATCGCCAACCTTGCCGCGGAGGGCTTCGATCCGCGGTTCAACTTCGCGGATCACGCCGTCCACCGCCACCAAGTGGCACCCCCAGCCGACGTCGCAGCCGAGCAGGCCCGTATCGACCGTTCAGATGCGCTGGTGCTTGTCTTCCCGGTTTACTGGTGGTCGATGCCCGGCGTGCTCAAGGGTTGGATCGATCGTGTCTTTGCCAACGGATGGGCCTTCGAGTACAGCCTGGATGGCGGGCTGAAGAAGAAGCTGCGCCACCTGAAGGTCCATCTGATCGGTGTGGCGGGTGCCGATGCGGGCACCTTCGAACGCCACGGCTATAGCGAAGCGATGAAAACGCAGATCGATCACGGCATCTTCGATTACTGCGGCGCGACGGTACTGACCTCTGCGGTGTATTTCGAGTCGGAATCCAATGACCCGGCGCCCTACCTGGAAGCGGCTCGATCCATCGGACTGAAACTGTTCGAGACCGCTGCCAGGCCCGAGTTGATTGAAGCGGTCTGAACCGGCGGACACCCTATGCAGCCGAATGGGATTCCTCTTCCAGGCATTCTGCCAGGATGGAAAGCTCAACTTCGGCTGCACTCAACTCGGCAGCTCCGGCGATTTCCCAACGATCCTTGAGTACCAGCAGGTCCGCCTCCTGATCGGCTTTCAGGCACCACTGGAAGTGGTCGTGCCAATCGCCCAAGGCGGACTGCACGGCCTTCAGCGCCGTAACCGCGTCATGCCCGATTGGGGAGAGTTTGGGGTAAGCCTCATGGGCATAACGCATGCGTTTGACCAGGAGGCGCAAGGCGTGGCGATCGAATGCCGGATCGGCAAGGGATTCGCGTAGACGTTGCAACTGCCGTTGCAGGCGAATCTTCACCCGTTCGCGAAGGTTGTCGAGCTCACCATTGAGCTCTGCCTCGCGCATCCGTGCTGGCCAGGCATCCAGCACCGCCATGAAACGCTGCAGCGTGGCGCTGCGTTCGATGATGGCGTAGTGGGACTCCAGCAGGTGCCTGCGGCGCTCCGCCTGATCAACGAAGCCCTGTCGCTGGAGTTCAACGATCAGCACTTCGAGGTCGCGCACCGGAGTCGTCAGCCGGCCGACGTCAGCGGCTGCCGCATCCAACTCCTTGGGCGCTGCCAGACGACGCATGGGGCGCAGCAGGCTGCGCAATTTACGCAGATGGATTCGCAGGTCATGTAGCGCTTCTGCATCCGTCCGGCAGGCAAGACGCGCATATGCGTGATGAAGCCCGACTTCCAGTCCCAATACATGAGCGATCACCGAATCGATGAATGACATCCTGGCTACTCTTCGAGACAAGGTCCGAGGAGCGTAGCTGTCGAACATGAGAATGATGTTGCACCAGGTCAAATTTCGATTCTGGCCCGGCATGGACAGGGTCGGCGGGGATGTGGCAGCGTCCGGGCGATATGTAGCCAGGAGCGTTCGACATGATCGGCAAGACGGAAGCGATAGCGCGATTCATCCAGCAGGAATTCCCCCAGACCCGCGTCGTGGTCGACGAAGTGTGGGATCGCAGTGCGCGTGTTTCGCAGGAGGTCGATGAGTCCGACCTGCGGCCCGGCGGCACCGTTTCCGGCCCCACCCTGATGGCACTTGCCGATGTGGCGCTCTACGTCGCCCTCCTGGGCGAGATCGGCATCGTTCCCCTGGCCGTCACCACCAGCCTCACCATCAACTTCCTGCGCAAGCCCGAAGCGCGCAAACGCATCATTGGCGAGTGCCGGTTGATGAAGGTCGGCAAGACCCTGGCAGTGGGCGAGGTTTCGCTCTTTTCGGAAGGTCTGGAGGAGCCGGTGGCCCATGTCGTGGGTACCTACTCCATCCCGCCAGCCTCGACGCGCTGAAGGCTCCGGCTACGGAACCGCCAGTTACAACCGTTAGCGCCCTTCTCCGGTGGCCCTGGGCATCCTGTTGTGCCGCCGGACGAAGCCGTCCTCCATCCGGCACTCCATGGATGCTCAGGTGGCGCATGCCCGCTACAATGCGCCACCCGCACCCGTGCCGGACGTGATTGCCATGCCCTTACCCAAAAACCAATTAGAACTGCTCAGCCCCGCCCGTGATGTGAACATCGCCCGCGAGGCCATCCTGCATGGCGCCGACGCCGTGTACATCGGCGGCCCAAGCTTCGGCGCCCGCCATAACGCCTGCAACGAAGTGGCGGATATCGCCAAACTGGTGGAGTTCGCCCACCACTTCCATGTGCGCGTATTCGTCACCATCAACACCATCCTCCACGACGACGAGCTGGAGCCGGCGCGCAAGCTGATCCACGAGCTTTACGACGCGGGCGTCGATGCGCTGATCGTGCAGGACATGGGCGTGCTCGAACTGGACATCCCGCCCATCGAGCTGCACGCCAGCACCCAGACCGATATCCGCACCCTGGAGCGAGCGAAGTTCCTCGACCAGGCCGGTTTCTCCCAACTGGTGCTCGCCCGCGAACTGAACCTCAAGCAGATCCGTGCCATCGCCGATGAAACCGATGCCGCTATCGAGTTCTTCATCCATGGCGCGCTCTGCGTCGCCTTCTCCGGTCAGTGCAACATCTCCCACGCCCAGACCGGACGCAGCGCCAACCGGGGCGACTGCTCCCAGGCTTGCCGCCTGCCCTACACCCTGAAGGATGATCAGGGCCGCGTGGTGGCCTTCGAGAAGCACCTCCTGTCGATGAAAGACAATAACCAGAGCGCCAACCTGAGTGCCCTGGTGGACGCCGGAGTGCGCTCCTTCAAGATCGAAGGCCGCTACAAGGATGCGAGCTACGTCAAGAACATCACTGCGTACTACCGCCAGCGCCTCGACGGCATCCTCGCCGAGCGTCCCGATCTGGCCCGTGCCTCCAGCGGCCGTACTGATCACTTCTTCGTACCGGACCCGGACAAGACCTTCCACCGCGGCAGCACCGACTATTTTGTCACCGAGCGCAAGATCGACATCGGCGCCTTCGACACGCCGACCTTCACCGGTTTGCTGGTTGGCCAGGTGGAGAAAGTCGGCAAGCGCGACCTCATTGCCGTGACCCATGAGCCGCTGTCCAACGGCGACGGTCTCAATGTGCTGGTCAAACGTGAGGTCGTGGGCTTCCGGGCTAACATCGCCGAACTGAAGGGGGAGTTCGAGGAAGAAGGCGAAAAGCGCTGGCGCTACCGCGTCGAGCCCAATGAAATGCCGGCCGCCCTGTCCCGGCTGCGCCCCAATCACCCGCTCAGCCGCAACCTGGACCACAACTGGCAACAGGCGCTGCTGAAGACCTCGGCGGAACGCCGGGTTGGCGTCGACTGGAAGGCCAGTCTGCGCGAAGACGGCCTCGAGCTGACCGCCACCAGCGAGGAAGGCGTCAGCGCCCATGTCAGGCTGGACGGTCCGTTCGGGGCGGCTAACAAACCCGAGCAGGCCCTGGAGCAGCTGCATGACCTGCTGGGCCAGTTGGGTACCACCAGCTATCACGCCCAGCGCATCGAACTGGATGCGCCCCAGGCCTATTTCATCCCCGCGTCCCAGCTCAAGGCCCTGCGCCGCGAGGCGATCGAGGCACTGACCGAGGCCCGTGTAGCCGCCCACCCCCACGGCAGCCGCAAGGCCGTCAGCGTGCCGCCGCCGGTGTATCCAGAGGCGCACCTGTCGTTCCTGTACAACGTCTACAACCAGAAGGCGCGCGACTTCTACCATCGCTACGGTGTGCAGTTGATCGATGCGGCCTACGAGGCGCACGAAGAAGCTGGCGAAGTCCCGGTGATGATCACCAAACACTGCTTGCGCTTCTCGTTCAACCTGTGCCCGAAACAGGCCAAGGGCGTGACCGGTGTACGCACCAAGGTGGCGCCGATGCAACTGGTCCACGGGGATGAAGTGCTGACCCTGAAATTCGACTGCAAGCCCTGCGAAATGCACGTGGTGGGCAAGATGAAGGGCCACATCCTCGACCTGCCGCAACCGGGTAGTGCAGCGAGCAATGTCGTGGGCCAGATCACCCCGGACGACCTGCTCAAGACCATCCGCCATCGCGGGCCGCACTGAGTTCTGGCACCCGCTTTCAGGGAGGGCCGCGCCATGGATAACACCACTGGCCGGCCTTACCGCCGACGTGGGCTAGCCGTGCATCTGCTGCGAAGCTGAATCTGGCGCCGCCCCGCTAGCCCCGACGCATTATGCAGACAGGGCCGCCGAGGCGGTTTCAGCTCATCACACCCACTGATCGTTGCGCTTGCGCCGCACGCGCAGGAAGGTCGGCAGGATCAGCCCGGCCAGGAGACCTGCACCGGCGATGCTGCCGCCGTAGACCATGTAGCGCATCAGCACTTGCTTGTTCTCGTCGCCCAACTGCGCCTGTGCATCACGCAGTTCAGAGCGGGCCTGGGTCAGCTCGGCATCCAGCGCCGAGCGCGCGGCCTGCAACTCGTCGATGAGCTTCTTGCGTGCATCCAGTGTCTCCTGCATGCCCTGTACACGGGACTTCCACGAATCATCGATGCCGGCGAGCTGCGCGCTGAGCTCGCTCACTTTCTGCTCAAGCTGCGGCAGACGCTCGACCTGGCCGGGTACTTCCTGCAGGTCGCGGCTGGGAATCCACACACTGCTGCCATTCTCACCACGAACCTGGCTGTAGTCGCCCTGGGTCGTGAGCAGCTCGACCTTCTGCCCGGAGGTCAGCGTACCCACGATGCGATATCCGTCAGTCGGACCACTACGAACATAGGTCGTCAGGCTATCGCTCACCCAGCGCGTGTTGCCAGCAGGCTCCTCGGCCTGGGCCGGTGCCCCGGACATCAGCAGGCCACCCAGCATGAGGGCGCCGAGGGAACGGGACTGGAACGGGGAAACACGGGCGTGGAAATGACGGGACAGGGTCATGGGCAATCTTCACATGGCGATGGGACAAAACCCGGCAAAACGGGCACGTAAAAAGCCGGCCGGGCAGATTGCTCCAGAGAGGTAAGCGATCAGGATGGAACGGAAGGCAGCGCAGTCGCCCAGGTAGCGAAAGGCCATGCAATCCACCCCGTGGGCCGACAGCAGACAGACAGCGTGCGAACGGATTGAGTTCACTCGTGGGAAGGATGTGGGATGGACGGTCCGTCCATGCGCTCCGGCCCCTTGCCTGAATTGCGGGAACTCACGGAAGGTGCAGCGCCCCGGGAAACGGGGCACTGTGGGATATAAAGGGTTTCAGAGGGTGGTGATGACGCGTTCAGATGGCAGACGCGATTTGGGCAGTGCGGCGTTGAAGTCCTTCTCGCTGCGGTGACCCAGCGCCACCAGCACCACGCTGGTGTAACCCTGCTCGCGAAGGCCCAGCTCGGTATCCAGCGATTGCACATCGAAGCCTTCCATCGGCGTGGCATCCACGCCAACAGCGGCGGCGCCGAGCAGCAGCGTGCCCAGGGCCAGGTAGGCTTGCTTCTCCATCCAGTGCTGCAGGTCCTTGCGCTCGAAACGGTGCAGGTTCACGTAGGTCTGCCGCGTGCGTAGCTGGCCGGCACGAGCTTCGTCGTCACGGAAGCGGCCGTCGTCCTGCTCCTGCTGGAGTACCTGCGCCAGATGGGCATCGGTCATGTCTGTGCGGGCACAGATGAGGATCACGTGTGAAGCATCCAGCACCTTGGGCTGGTTGTACGCATAGGGTCCCTGGGTACCTTTGGCCATGCGGGCCTTGCCTTCCGCGCTGCCGGCGACGATGAAGTGCCAGGGCTGGGAGTTGACCGACGACGGCGCCTGGCGGAGCAGCGCCAGCAGCTCGTCGATGGTCGACTGGGCGATGCGCCGGGCCGGATCGTATGCCTTGGTGGTATAGCGCTGGCTGGCGAGGGAAGCGGGATTCATGGTTGCACTCCGGTTATCGGTGACGGTATGGGCACGGAGTGTGACGAGGATGTACAACCACAAACAGCCGCGGGAGGACGAAGGACTTTCAAAGGAAACACGAAAATGGCCAAATTCAGTGTGGTTATTTTCGCGTCATTAAAGACTGCCAAACCGCGCGAGCAATCAGAACCTGTGACTCAACATCACCCCACCGCCGGAGTCCGGACTGGCATCGGAAAAGCCTGCCAGCGCGTACACCTGGACCTTCCATTGGGCGTCGAGTCTCTGGGTCAGGAACAGGGTGAACTCCTGGATTTCATCGCCATCGGAAGTCACTTTCTGTCGCCAGTCATAGGCAGCGCCAATGGAAGTCGCCGGCGCCACGCGCGTGACCAGGCCCAGCGAGGCGAAGATCGGGTCGCGAAAGTCGGTGTCCGACGGATCGCCGAACTTCTTCCAGCCCAGCGTGGCGAAGCCACTGAAACCGCCGAAACCCTGCGTCAGGTCCACCTGTGCCGAATAGTCGGTCTCGCCCGTGCCGAGGCAATGATCCTCATCGGCCGTCGGTAGCTTCACCTTGCCGATCAGGTCCAGCAGCAGGCTGCCCCCGTCACTGCCATCCAGCAACGCATAGTCGGCGCTGGCCACCGTGTCGCCGAGGCCACTTTCTTCGCTGCCGCAGTCGCCTGCCAAGGGTTCTCCATCCGGCCCCACGGCGGGATTGGTGATATGCAGGTAAGGGATGGTCAGCTTGTAGATCATCGGGCCGGTTTCATACTTGCCGACCACCGGGACATACCAGGTTTCACTGACGGTCGGGGTTCCGTACTTTCCTCGTGAGTAATCGAGCCCCGACGTAATCGTGAAATCATCCGCCAGGGCCGGCGCCGCGAGGAAGACCAACAGGATCGGGGAAATCATGCGCGTAGGTGCCATGCTTACCTCGTTGCGCTCAAGACGTCGGAATCCACACTTGGCACCCCAACTGACCGGGGAACACCTTCCCCAGATTAGCTTTCCTTTCGGATTCCGCTCTCGCGCACCGCCCGGCACCAGCAGCGCGGGACGACAGGGCTAGTGGGGACCGGACCGGTCCACTCGCTCCACCTCTTCCGGGCGCTCCACCGTCTCTGGACGTTCGACCTTCTCAACCCTTTCGGGCTTCTCAACGCGCTCCACACGTTCGATCTTTTCCACGCGCTCCGGTTTATCAACCTGCTCGGGGCGCTCGATCTTCTCGATCCGCTCGATTCGCTCGACGCGCACGCCATTCTCGAAAATCTCGATCCGCTCGCGGGTTTCCACGCGGTCAGCAGACTCGCGCGTTTCTATCCGTTCCCGGCGTTCCAGTTCGCCAGATGCCGACTCTACCTCCCGCTCTATCCTTTCTCGCGTCTCGCCTCCACCGTCGCGGCCGCTGGATTCAGTCCTCACCCGCTCCACCGAATCATGGCCGCCGCTTCCGGAGTTCCCGCTCTCGTGTCGTTCCGACTCCGCCGAGCCGGAACCCGACCCGCTGTGATCCGAGCCGCGGCGAATGGAGCCGTCGGGGTTGTCGCGGACGAATTCGACCCGCTCGGCATGGATGCTCCGCCCTGCCCTGATCACCCCGGCAACGCGTACGCGCTGGTCGACCGCCAGCTCATTTGAACGCCCGCCGGCGAATGAAGTGCCATGCCCCAGTTGCACAGTGAATCCGCCCAGCTCGACACGGTCCCCCTGCTGCTTGTGCACCAGCCCTTCCACGAGGACATTGCGTACGCGTCCCTCGAACGGCAGCCCCGGATCGACCCGACTCTGGACGACATCCAGCTGGCGGCCGTTCCAGTTGCCTCGTACAAGCACCTCTGTTTTGGGTGCCAGCCGTTTGTTACTCAGCGCCAGCCCCTGTAGTTCACCTGGCCGCTCGATGGCACCGATCGCGCTTGCCTGGGCGAGCTTCGGTGCCCGATCGATCCGGCTGGCCACGACTTCGCCAACGGAATTACGCAGTCCGCTGACCCGCACCGCATCGCCTACTCGCAGCCCTGCCGTCACACGCGCCCCGTCGGCAATGCGTACCGGCTGCCCCATCACCCGCAAGGGAATGCTGCCCGCGGCGACCTCGGTTACCGGACCCTCGTAGGCATGGAGGATGGCAATACTCCGGGCCACCAGCCCTCTTGCCGATCGGTGGGCTTCCACTGCAACCACCTGACCGATCGCCAGTTGCTTGCTGCTGGCCGGCAGCCCGTTTTCGCTGAGCGACACCTTGGCGTCGTAGTGGATTTCCACGCCATTGACGCAGATGGAGCCAAAGCCGGTGATGGTTCCCACGATGCCGGTCCCGCCGATGCCGCCGTCATCGACGGGGGCCCCTGTGCCACCGATCCCGCCATGCTCCGCGGGTGCGACTGGTGCCCCAGTGCCGCCTATTCCGCCGGTGGCAACAGCGCCTGTGCCGCCCATTCCCCCCGGATCGAGGCACACGGGTGCCGCCACCGCCACGGGAGCAACGAACAGCAGCGTCCCGCCCAGCAATGCCAGGGCGCACAGGAGACGTAAGGCGATTCTCATGATGAGCGGCCTGTTTTCGGCCTGGAGGCGTCCGGTGGATTGCCTTCAGTGTAGAAATAGAGGCCGATGGTGATTCGCTGCCGCGCCTCGGGCTCCGGCACGTCCCTTTCTTCCAGTTCCGAGGCCAGCTGGTTGAACCCGATCAGCACTTGCATGCCTTCAGTGCTGACCGCCTGGCGCAGCTGCTGGACCGCGGCGGACGACAAGCTGTCGTAGTGGACACTCCGCTCGAAGAAGGGCTCCCCCCCTTCGGTAAGGTTGTGCACGGCCGCGCAAGCATGGTCATGCAGGTTGTGACGGAAATAGACGGCCTTCTCATCGAACCCGCGCTGCGGAATGAAGGCCATGGTTTCCAGGTGCACACAGTCCTGCTCGTCTATCCGCACAATGCCCAGGCGCAGCCACTCGTCCAGCACAACGCGGGCGCGGATATCCTTGCTGACTGTCGCGACCAGTCCATCGAACGAGCATTCACCGCCGCTGCTGGCGAGTCGCGCCAAAGGCAATGGTCGGCCGGGCTGCTTGCAGAACGGTGCATTGTTCAGCCAGACGCTGACCAGGTGGGCACCGAGGGAGATATTCTCCGGTAGATGGTTTTTCTCCTCGGCCGCCCCGCTGCGCAAGCGTCTGACATCCTTGCGATGGACGCCGGTGAGCAGGCTGATCCTGCTGTCGCTAGGCGGTTTGTCATCCAGCCGGAATTCACGCTCGGCCACGTTGACGAAAATTTCCTTGAGCATTTCGGCGAAGCAGTTGTAGGTGACCCCTTTCCTCAGCATCAGCCTCACCAGCGGGCGCATCACGTGCTGTAGCGCCGGCAACAGCGAGGGCGGGAAAGCGGGTAATTGCATTCAAGGCGCTCCTGTCGAAATGAATACAAATGAACGCGCGGGCAGACGTCCCGGCAGCCTGCCCTGAACGTCTCCCGCTATTGTCGACGGCGTTGATCGTCGCCCCCGATCCTTCAGGCAATCACATCCGTCACCCTGGTCAGGCCGGCTACACAAGTCCCTGTGCCACTCCGAGTCTTGTATAGCAGTGGCCTGGCCGCTCAGGCACCGCCGCGATCATCGCCGACGTCATGGTCAGGCCCATCGTCTGCGCCTTGGCCCACGCCATGTGCTTCGCCCAGATCGTGATCGGGACCGTCATCCGCCCCCCGTCCCACACCGTGCGCTTCGCCGACATCGTGATCAGCACCATCGTCGGCACCATGGCCTACGCCATGTGCTTCGCCAACATCGTGATTCGCACCATGGTCGTTGCCACGACCGCTGTGCGCACTGCCCGGTCCACTGTTGCCACCCTGACCACCGGCGTCGCCGTCGCCGCTGTGACCTGACCCGCTGTGACCACCACCATCCCCGCCGTGGCCACTCCCACCACTTCCACCACCGCCGCCATGGCCACCACCGCCGCCGCCATGACCACCACCGCCACCGCCGTGACCACCACCGCCGCCGCCATGACCACCACCGCCACCGCCGTGACCACCACCGCCACCGCCATGACCACCACCGCCGCCGCCACTGCCACCGCCGCCGCCACTGCCACCGCCACCACCGCCACTTCCTCCATCTTTTGCATAAGCGCTGGAGAAGCCGCCGATGTAGTCAGGGACTAGAACGGTCGAAGCCGATAGAACGCCGCCAATGGCGAGCGCCAGCAAACACTTCTTGAGCAGCATGATGAACCTCCGAACGGAGTTGCGTAGTCATCTCCCTATCGAACGCAAGAAATGGAAATTGGGTTACCGCTTCCTTAGAGCCACTGACCAACCAGCTCGACCTCCGCATACGACCTTGTAGTCAATTTCAGAATTCGCATGAGGCGTGTCAGCCGGTTTGTATTTTGTTGTGGGATTTTTTCCCACACCTTGAGGCTAGTCCCGGTCGCCCGAGTGTCAACGACCGATCATCCGGAGTTCTGCTCATTGTCAAGGGCTGCATTTGTAGGAGCGAGCTTGCTCGCGAAACTCCCGAGCCTGCCCATTCGCAAGCAAGCTCGCTCCTACATATTCGGTCTGCGCAGAATCCATGCTTCCAGACTGCGATAGCGGCCAGGCCCGCCATACTTGGCAGCAACGCCCTCCTCGCCTGGAAGCCGGACATGAAGCCTCGGTCCCTCATCAAGTTCGTTCTGGTCGTTGCCGTGTGTGTCTACGCGGCGGTCTTTTTCGCCTATTGGGCGGCGTTCAAGGGGCTGCCCCTTTCACAGCACCAGGACATCTGGGGGTAATTCGGCGGCTACATCGGCGGTCTGCTGACTCCAGCGCTGTCCTTCCTGGCACTGATCGCCCTGCTCTTCACCATCGTGCAGAACCAGACGGAGCGGGAGGGAACCCGCAAGGAAGCCGCTCGTAGTGCAAGCGCCTTGGCGCAGCAGGTCGAACACTTCGAGCGCAAGGAAAAGGTGGATGAGCTGGTACGGCTGTCAGAGCAGCTGCATGGGGACATTGGCAAAGTGATGTCGATCGAACTCACGGTGACCGTGCCCAAGGCGGGCGCTATAGAGCCTGTCGCAATCACTGAGAGCATCGGTCACCTGCTCTCGGGCCGTTCGACGAATGAGCTGCTGTTCATCCCCATGGCCATGCAGCAGGGCAGCTTCAGCCATTACTTCCATCTGATGGCGGGCTGGATAGATGCGCCGACCGAGTACATGCAGCAGTACACGAGTCTGACCCGCAGCAAAATCCTGCCGCGGTTCTATGCATTGAGATACACACCCTCGGCGCGATTCCTGGAGGGCTTTCATTACGTCCATGGCAGCGTGGTCGAATACCTGGAGAGCACCCTGCCGGAGAACGCCCGCTGAAGTAATGTGCCCCTGAAATGCCACGCCGCCGACAGGGATGCCCTGTCGGCGGCGTGGGTCAGGGAAGTGACGAGGTAGGCCTGTAAGGACCTGCCTTACTCACCCTTGCTTCAGGTCGTAGCGGTCCGCATTCATCACCTTGGTCCAGGCGGCGACGAAGTCGCGCACGAAAGCCTGTGGCGAGTCGGAACTGCCGTAGATTTCCGCGATCGCCCGGAGCTGGGCATTGGAGCCGAAGATGAGGTCCACCACAGTGGCGGTCCACTTGGGTGCGCCGCTGTTGCGGTCACGACCTTCCAGCACAGTCGGATCGGACGCGGACCTTTCCCATTTGGTACGCATGTCCAGCAGGTTCACGAAGAAATCGTTGGTCAACGTTTCCGGACGCTTGGTGAAAACACCGTGCTGGGACTTGCCGAAGTTGGCGCCCAGTACGCGCAGGCCGCCAACCAGCACAGTCATTTCCGGAGCGCTGAGCCTCAGCAGTTGGGCCTTATCCACGAGCATTTCCGCCGTCGAACCTTCGTAGCCTTTCTTGGCGTAATTGCGGAAGCCGTCGGCGAGCGGCTCCAAGGGCGCGAAGGACTCCACATCGGTCTGCTCCTGCGAGGCATCGGTGCGGCCGGGCGCGAAAGGCACGGTCACATCAACACCGGCTTTCTTCGCCGCGGTTTCGATACCCACGCCACCGGCCAGCACGATCAGGTCGGCGAGCGAGACTTTCTTACCGGAGGCATTGAAGTCCTTCTGGATACCTTCCAGGGCAGCAATTACCTTGGCCGCTTCAGCCGGCTGGTTGACCTCCCAGTCCTTCTGCGGAGCCAGGCGCAGGCGAGCACCATTGGCACCGCCGCGCTTGTCGCTGCCGCGGAAGCAGGATGCGGCAGCCCAGGCGGCGCCGACCAGTTCGGAAACCGATAGGCCGGTCCCAGCGATCTTCGCCTTCAGGGTGGCAATGTCCTGTTCATTCACCAGTGGATGGTCGACAGCTGGAACCGGGTCCTGCCAGATCAGCTCCTCCTGCGGCACCAGCGGACCGAGGTAACGGCTGCGTGGCCCCATGTCGCGGTGGGTCAGCTTGAACCAGGCGCGGGCGAAGGCATCTGCCAACTCCTGTGGGTTGTCCTTGTAGCGGCGAGAGATTTTTTCGTAGACAGGGTCCATGCGCATCGCCATGTCAGCGGTGGTCATCATGGGCGCATGGCGCTTGCTGGGATCGTGGGCATCCGGCACGAGGCCGTCTCCCGTTGTCCCTTGGGGTTTCCACTGGTAGGCGCCAGCCGGGCTCTTGGTCAGCTCCCATTCGAAACCGAACAGCGTTTCCAGATAACTGTTGTCCCATTGGGTCGGTGTCGGCGTCCAGGCGCCTTCCAGGCCACTGGTGATGGTGTCGCTACCCATGCCGGTTCCGAGGGCGTTCTTCCAGCCAAAGCCCATGTCGGTGATATCGCCGGCCTCCGGTTCAACACCGACGTTCGCTGCATCGCCAGCGCCGTGGCACTTACCGAATGTGTGACCACCGACGGTGAGGGCCACGGTTTCCTCGTCGTTCATTGCCATGCGGGCAAAGGTCTCACGGACGTCGCGGCCAGAGCCCAGCGGGTCCGGATTTCCGTCCGGACCTTGCGGGTTCACGTAGATCAGGCCCATCTGCACGGCAGCCAGCGGATTTTCGAGTTGCCTGTCCCCGGTGTAGCGACTGTTGGGTTTGTCGCTGGTCGCCAGCCACTCATGCTCGGCACCCCAGTAGACGTCGTCCTCGGGTTCCCAGACATCCACGCGCCCTCCGGCGAAGCCGAAGGTCTTGAATCCCATGGATTCCAGCGCAACGTTGCCGGTCAGGATCAACAGATCGCCCCATGACAGCTTGTTGCCGTACTTCTGTTTGATCGGCCACAACAAGCGGCGCGCCTTGTCGAGGTTGCCGTTGTCCGGCCAGCTGTTGAGCGGTGCGAAACGCTGGTTGCCTGTGCCCGCGCCGCCGCGGCCATCGGCGATGCGATAGGTGCCGGCAGCGTGCCAGGCCATGCGGATGAACAGCGGGCCGTAATGGCCGTAGTCAGCGGGCCACCAGTCCTGCGAGTCGGTCATCAGGACGTGCAGGTCCTTGATGACGGCATCGAGGTCGAGGGTCTTGAATGCTTCGGCATAGTTGAATTCCGCCCCCAGGGGGTTGGACGCTGCCGAGTGCTGATGAAGGATCTTGAGATTAAGTTGGTTGGGCCACCACTGCGCATTCGATGGCATAACACCCGCGATCACATTTTTCCCTGAGAACGGGCACTTTGCTTCGCTAGACATGCTTATCTCCTCTCATTTTGTCTTCAGCCAACCACTCTATTCAGCTTGGAATCCAGGTACCGACCCAGCCAATAGGTTTTGGAAATGGCATTGATAGTAGACAAGGAATGTGAAACCCATATTGGAGGAGCCCGCTGGCGCAAGGCCCGCGGCGCTGGCGGTGAAGGGATATCCCACGGGATATCAAGGGTTTCCAGGGCTTAGCACGGGGAGTGCTGGGGGCGATCGGCAAGATAATGAAACGATCTTTCAGCCATAGTCGAATTCAATCGTCTGGCCCGTCAAAAGGCTCGCAGGAAAGGGGCAGCCAACCTGCGAGCCGCGACGCGGGTACAGGGTCAGTCGATCTGGTACTTCTCCCGCACCAGATGGCCGATGCCCATCCGGTCGAGCACGTCCATCGGGCACAGCAAGGTCACGCGAACCGTACCGGGCAAGCGACTGATCTCGATGGAGCCGGTAATGGTGGCGCGATTGAGCACCTCGTCGTAGGGCAAACCGGTGGCCGCTGCGGCGCGCTCCAAGCCGTTTTCGGTGGCGGCGTTCAGGTTCTTGCCACTGCCGATGAAGGTAATCGGGCCGTTGCGTTCGACTTCGTGCTGACCCCAACGCGCACCCAGATCCTGGACCTTGCGGCGCTGCTCGGCGGTCATCGGCCGAGCCATGGGTGGCAAGTCATCGAGGTTCTGCAGGAGAATCGGGCCTTCCAGCGTCAGGTTCTTGATCACCTCAACCGTCAGCTCGGTTTCCCCTGATACGTCCGTCGCGTGTCCGGCGATCTCGCCATTACCTTGCTGGGCATGCATGTCGCCCATGTAGACGCCGGCCCCCGGCACCTTTACCGGGCAGATCAGGATGCAGCCCTCGCGCACTGAATTGGTGTCCATGTGGCCATCGGTCTTGGCCGCATGCAGTTCTTCTTCGCTCAGGCCGTAACGATGAGGCGCCCCGACCAGGTACTGGCCGAAATCGGCGCAGTTGTGCGAGTCGGGAATGTCACGGGACGGCGTGGTGCCGATGTTTCCAAGGAACGGCCGCATGTGGGCCGCCACGCCGGGCATGTCAGCGCGGGCCAGCGAGAGGATCGAATGCTGCTCGGCGAGCGCCGGCAAGGCGGACATCTGCGAGGCATCGCCGGCCAGGCCGTTGGCCACCTCCTGGTTGACGGTCAGGCTGACCTGGTTCTCCTGGTCCAACACGATCACGTAGCCGTGGCCGAAGCGGAAGGCGCTGACCTCCGCACCGCAGTTATTGCAGCGGATCGCGTCCTCTCCTATGCCTTCGACATGGCTGGCCGGATGTTCGGTGCCGCACTTCGCGCAGAATTTCGAGACGAAGGGGTCGCCGTGGTAGCGGCCCTCGACGAACTTCATCACCCCGGACGAGGTGGCCAGCGAAGTCACCCGCATCCGGATGATCTTCAGCGCCACTGCATCGCCCACTTCGGCCCCCTCGATCGCAACGGGTTGCGTCACTTCATGGCCGCCCTGGAATGCCGGGGTGATCATAGGTCCCCAACAGCCTGGAGGCGTGCCGGTGATCAGGGTGCCGCCATTTGCCAGTGGCCCCAGCATGGGCAGGCTGGGCCCGACGATGCCGTTGGTGTAGGTGCGGACATTGAGTCGGTCGACGGCCGGCTGGTTGGATTTCGTATCAGGCAGGCTTCTGGTCATTGGGTACCCCATCGATGGTAATCAGCGTAGGTCCGGTGCCTCGTCAATCAGCAAGACGTTGGTGCGCCCGGGAACGATGAGTAGATCGCGCATCTGTGTCGGGGATGTATTGAACGGACCAGGGAATGACATGCGGATGTAACGCCGCGGCATCCATACACAGGCAGATACACAGGCCTGGGGCCACAGGGGAAACGCCACGACCACTAGGCCGGAAGTTCCCGGTCGGAGGTGCTGGCGGACTAGTCTTATCCCCGTCCGACCAGCTCGAACGTGATTGAAAAGCAGTCCCCAGCACACTTCGCGGAGGGCTCCATCATGACCAAGATCGAAAAAGTCCTGTACACGGCCAAGGTCCACACCACCGGTGGGCGCGACGGTGCATCCGTCAGCTCCGACAAGCGCCTGGACATCAAGCACTCTTCCCCTGGCGGCCCCGGAAATGGCACCAACCCGGAGCAATTGTTCGCCGCAGGCTGGTCGGCCTGCTTCATCGGAGCCATTGGCGTGGTGGCCAGCAGAATGAAGGTCGCCGTCCCGAAAGATGTGGCCGTCGATGCAGAAGTCGACCTTGGCACCGCCGGCAATGACTACTTCATCCAGGCGCGACTGAATGTCAGCCTGCCCGGAATGGATCGCGAGACCGCTCAGGCCGTGGTCGACGCCGCTCACCAGACATGCCCCTACTCCAAGGCCACGCGAGGCAACATACACGCCGAGGTCAAACTGGTCTGAACTCGCTTGCGCGCCCCTCCGGGAGGCGGGGCGCCCTGCTCACACCTTCCACTCCCGCTTGCACTCCATCAGGAAATCGACGAAGGCACGCAGACGCAGCGGTACATGCCTCCCATGGGGGTACAACAAGGTGTAGGGGCGGGAGCGTCCACCAAACTCCTGGAGCACCTCCACCAGCGAGCCCTCCTCCAGGTCCCGTTCGACGATGAAGCGATAGGTCTGGAACAACCCGGCGCCGTGCCTGGCCAGGGTCACCCCGCCCAGCACGTCATCCGAGCAACAGTAATTGCCGCTGGCGAAGATCTCCCGCTCCTTCCCGTTCTCGGTAAACAGCCAGGAGATACGCCGCCCGCTACTCGGCAGTTCGAACTGAATGCAGTCATGCTGTTGGAGATCATCCAGGCTGGTAGGGGTTCCCACGCGGGCGAGATATTCCGGTGTAGCGATCACGACCAGTCGGGAATCTTCGAGATGTCGGGCGATCAACGTCGAGTCTGGCTGGGCGCGCACGCGGATCGCCAGGTCGTAGCCTTCCGCGACGAAATCGATATTGCGGTTGCTCAAGTGGATGTCGATCGTCACGCCGGGATGACGTTCGCGAAAGCGCGACAACAGCGGAAGGATGCGGTAGTGGCCATAAGTGGTGGGAATGCTGATGCGAAGTTCGCCGGTGGGCTCGAGCTGCTTGCCCATCACCTCGCGCTCGGCCTCAACCAGCTGGGTCAGGGCCTGCCGACACTGCTCGAAGTAGGTTCGACCGCTTTCCGTGAGACGGATGCTGCGCGTGGTGCGCACGAACAGACGCGTCCCCAGGCGCTCTTCGAGACGCGATATCGATCGGCTCACGGCGGCCGGAGTGACTCCCGCCGAGAGCGCCGCAGCCGTGAAACTCCCCGCCTCCGCGGCAAGACAAAAGAGCTCGATACTGCCCAGCTGGATGTCATCGAAATGGCGTTTCACGATTCATTACACCGCGTATCAAGTGAAGTATCCGAGCCTACATTTATCCGTCCAAGCGGCACAAATATAGTTCTGTCCATCAACCCCGCCGATGTGGAGCCAGGCCGATGAAAGCCGCTGTCTTCAACGTCCTGCTGCCTTGGTGTCACTGAAGCAAGCCTCAAAGGAGCTCAATATGCCATTCGTAAGCGTTCGTATCACCCGTGACGGCGTTACCCGGGAACAGAAGGCCCAGGTCATCGCCGAGATCACCGACACTCTGCAGCGCGTGCTTGGCAAGCGCCCGGACCTCACCCATATCGTCATTGAGGAAGTGGATACCGATAACTGGGGCTACGCCGGCATCACCACCACCGAGTACCGCAAGAATCAGCCTGGATGACCTTCCCGTTCCATCCCCACCCGGCATCCGCCGGGTGGGCATAAGTACCGTCGCCACACAGGCGGCGACATCCGACACGAAAGGAGCAGCCTGCATGTCGAACGATCTCAGCAATCTGGATGCGGCCCTTGCACGCTATCCCAGGGTGGCGCTGCTGGAAGGCAAGACGCCTATCCAGCGCCTTTCACGCCTTAGCGCCCTTCCAGAGCTGAACGGCTGCAATCTCTATGTGAAGCGCGATGACCTGACCGGCCTGGGCGGCGGCGGCAACAAGCTGCGCAAGCTGGAGTTCCTGCTTGGCGAAGCACTGACCGAGGGTGCCGACACCCTGGTTACCTGGGGCGGCCTGCAATCCAACCATGCACGCCTCACCGCGGCGGTCGCGGCCCGCCAGGGTCTCGCCTGCGAATTGATCCTGGTCCCGTCCGTCGTGCGTACGGATGACGATTTCCGCCACAGCGGCAACATCATCCTCGATGGATTGTTCGGTGCGAACATCCACCGTCTGCCAGATGGCGCCAATCCCGACGTTTACGCCGCCGAGCTGCAGGACCGGCTCAGGCAGCAAGGACGTAACCCCTTCTTCATGCCTCTGGGCGGCTCCAGCCCCAGAGGCAGTCTGGGCTATGCAGCCTGTGCGCTCGAGATCCTTCGCCAGGCGATGGACCTTGGGCTTGAGTTTGGGCAAATCATCGTTCCAAACGGCAGCAGCGGCACCCACTCCGGGCTGCTGGCGGGCACCACACTGACGCGTACCTCCACGCTGGTTACGGGCTACACCGTGCTCGGCACTGCGGAACAAGCGCTCGCAGCGACCGTCGACAAGACCCGTCAGGTCCTGCAGCTCCTCGCTCCATCGGCAGAACTGGATGAAGGCTCAGTCCGGGTCGATGGCAGCCAGCGCGGCGATGCCTACGGCGCACCTACCGACGCGATGCTGGAAGCCACTCGACTCCTGGCCTCCCACGAAGGATTGCTGGTCGACCCGGTGTATGGCGGCAAGGCATTTGCCGGACTGCTGGCCTCGGTCCGCCGGGGCGATTTCCCGGCGGGCAGCAACCTGCTTTTCGTCATGACCGGCGGCCTGCCGGGAATCTTCGCCTACCGTTCGGCCTACGCGTGATCGATTGCGGCCGGGGAAGCACCCCCGGTTTTCCTCCGGCTGCCCCCTCCCCGAGCGCAATGCTCGATACCATTCAGGCGAATCGGCACTCAGTCGTTTGGTGCTATCGGCGGCTACTCCCCCTGCCTGCCCTCAGCTCTGCGCGTGCAGAGCTGAGACTTCCAGCGGTTCGCTTGTCGAGTCATCCCGGCCCGACTCCGGCAATGCCTTCCGGCTGCCGAGCGGAGTCAGTTGAAAACAGACGCCGCTCGAATTGCGATGGTTTTCGGTAGCGGCGTTGGTGTGTACGGCTACGCCGGCCAGGGAAAAGGCTATGGAAGTCAGGAAGCTTTTCAGGGTTTTCATCGATTTCATCCCGCAAAGGTCATAGACATCAGGCATGACCACCTGCAAGGCCCTCGCCCGCGATAGTCGGGCCCAGTCTCGATGTTGCCGATGCCCCGCGTGTGTCGCCTGATGGTTGCTTTGCATCCTCATGTAGCCGCAAGGCGTCGGGATACAAGACCGTACAAATCGATCCGCTGATGTCATTCCCCAGGTCGTGCCAAGCGCTCAATCACACCAGATTGATTACATCAGGTATCAACTGAAACAAGGCGAAGCTGATTTATCAACTTAAAGCGCATGAATATAGTCCTCCTCACCAGCGGCGAACCTCCCGGATCCGCTGCAAGAAGCCCCAACTATTTCTGCGAGGAACACACCATGAGCAAGAAAACAGCAATCATCACCGGCGCATCCAGCGGCATCGGCCTGGGCCTGGCCAAGGCCTTCATCGACAACGGCTACAACGTCGTCGGTACTGCCCGTTCCATCGACCGCCTGCAGGAAGCCGCCGCCAGCCTGGGCAATCCGACCAGCTTCGTTGGTGTTGCCGGTGACGTTGCCGATCCGGCCACCGCCCGCAAGGCCTTCGCCGCGGCAATCGAAGCCTTCGGCAGCGTCGAAGTGCTGATCAACAATGCCGGCTTCTTCCTCCCGAAACCCTTTGTCGACTACACCCCGGAAGACCTGGAAAGCCTGCTGGATACCAACCTCAAGGGTGTGGTCTACACCTCGCAGGTAGCCGCTGCGCACATGCAGCAACAAGGCGGCGGACACATCGTGAATATCTCCGCGGCAGTTGCCCTGCAGCCGAACATCAACGTACCAGCGGCGCTGCCGGTGTTGATCAAGGGTGGCGTCAACCAACTGACCCGTGCCCTGGCCCTGGAACTGTCACCGCACAACATCCAGGTGAACGCCGTGGCCCCCGGCATCATCGATACCCCGATGCATGACCCGGCTGCCCGCGACTTCCTCAATAACCTGGCGCCTTCCGGTCGTGTCGGCACCGTTCAGGAAATCGCCGATGCCGTGCTCTACCTGGCCAAGGCCGATTTCACCACCGGCGTCGTGCTGGCCGTGGACGGCGGCATGAGCACTGGCAAGTGGTAATCGCTTGAAGGCATGAAAAAGGGAGGCTTCGGCCTCCCTTTTTCAATTGTGCGTGCTTGTTTGCTCTGGGGCGAATTGATTCGAAGGCAAAAAGCCATGCCCTTGGGGCGTGATCATGAGTCACCAGGCTATGGCCTGGGACGACCTCGCGAATAGGGTGCGGCACGCATCGATGCCATGCCGACGATGGCAATTCCACGGTCTACGGATGCGCCTCCAGCTCACCGAGAATGCGGTAGGCCAGCTTCACCCGCTCTTCGTTCGGATAATTCTTGTTGGCCAACAGCACGATGCCGAGCTTCTTCTCCGGCACGAAGGCCACATAGGCGCCGAAGCCATTGGTCGAGCCGGTCTTGTTGACCCAGACCGCCTGTTGCGGCGCCAGAGACGGCGTGATGGTCGTGACGGCATGACTTTCAAGGGCCATCCGGCTGGCATTGCCTTCCAGCAGCGTTTGCAAGGCAACCGGGTAGCTGTACTGCTCCCAGATCAGGTCCTGGGTCATGGCGCCCAGTTTGAAATAGCCGGTTCGGGTGGCGTCGATCGCCCGCTGCAAGGACGCATCCAACGCTGTCAGGCCCAGGTTGGCTTCGACGAAATGAAGCAGGTCCTTGCTGCTCGTCTTCACCCCATAGGCTTCCGCCGCCAACATCGCCGGATTCACACGCACCGGGGCATCTTCCTTGTCGTAGCCCTGGGCGTAGTTCGGCATCGCGCTGGCAGGAACGTCTATCCAGGTGTTGCCCATGCCGAGTTTCGGCAACAGGTCGCGCTCCATCGCCTGGACATAGGTCACACCCAGGCTCCTGGCGGCAACCACCCCCAACAGTCCGATGCTCGGGTTGGCGTAGGTTCGGTAGGTCCCCGGGGCGAACTGCGGCTGCCAGACGTTGTAGTAGTCCATCAACTGGCTTTCATTGCGGACGTCGTCGGGCAGTTGCAGCGGAAAGCCGCCAGCGGTATGGGTGGCGAGATTGAGCAGCGTAACCTGGTCCAGCCGGCTGCCCTTGAGCTCCGGCAGGTAGCGGCTCGGACTGTCGGTGAGCGACAGCTTGCCTTGGGTTGCGGCATAGCTGGCGAGCGTCACGGTCAGGGTCTTGCTGATGGAGCCGACCTCAAACAGCGTGTCGCCAGTGACGGCCTGCCGGGAGGCCTTCGATGCCACGCCGTAGTTGTAGAAGCGCCGCTCGCCCTGGGCGATGACGCCGATGGCCAGGCCTGGAATACCGTACTGCTGCATCACCTGGCGGGCGGCTTGCTCCACGTTGGCGGCGATAGCGTCCGGTCCGTCCGTTGCCATCGCCTGGCCGCCGAGCGAGGCCGCAAGGGCTAGCGTGAAAATCTGTGCGCGGCACATTCCTGTCAGGCGCATCGAAGTCGTCCTTCGGTCATGGAGGGGGGAAGAACCTACCATCTCGAGCAGATCCGTCCAAAACACCTTCATCACCGGGTGTTGCGCGGCGCCTCCATGAGCCGCGCACGTCTGGAGGGGATCAGCTCGCCGCCTTGCCCGCTTCCGCCCGCTCCTGCAGGAGCTTCTGGATGATCGCTTCCTGCTCTTCGTAGTCACCCTCACCGATGTGCAAGTGACGTACCCGTCCGTTGGCGTCGATAAAGTAATGCGCCGGCCAGTACTGGTTGGTGAACGCGTTCCAGATGCGGTACTGGTTGTCGACGGCCACCGGGTGCTTGACGCCCAGGCGCTTGATTGCCTCGCGTACGTTGTCGATTTTTCGCTCGAAGGCGTATTCGGGTGTGTGCACACCAATCACCACCAGTCCCTTGTCGGCGTACCGCGTAGCCCACTGGTTCACATTGGGCAGGCTGTTCCGGCAGTTGATGCAGTCGAAGGTCCAGAAGTCCACCAGCACCACCTTGCCGAGCAGTTGTTCGTTGCCCAGCGGCGGGCCGTTGAGCCACTGGGTCGCGCCTTGCAGTGACGGCATTGCTCCCAGGTCCGGCAGTTGTTCAATGCTGTCGGCGCGGGCGCTGCCCACCAGGCTTTCCAGCAGGACTGGCACGCCATCGATCACCTTGCGCTCGAGCTCGGCCGCGAGCCGGGAGGACCCCGCTCCGGACAGTTGGTCGCTGGTGCCGCTGGCAATGCCGACCACTGCCAGCAAAGCCACCGCACCGGCGCCGCGACGCAGCCACTCCACGGTGCCCAGCGACAGCTTCGCCCTTTGGAACACCCCACGCCCGAGGAAGATCAGCGCTCCCATCGCCAGGGCACCGCCGAGGCCGTAGCTGAGCAGCAGCAGGCTGGTGGAGGCACTGGGGCCGTTGAGCATGGCACCGGACAGGATCAGGCCCAGGATAGGCCCGGCGCAGGGTGCCCAGAGCAGGCCTGCGGCAAAGCCCATCAGCCAGGCCGAAAGCGCCGGTGGCAGGCGACGGGCATCGCCTTGCAGCCGGTCGCCCAACCAGAGCCAGGGGCGCGATAGCCAGGTGCCGACTCGCGAGGAAAGCAGGGCAGCCGCCGACGCCGCCAGCAACACCAGGGCGACGTAGCGTCCCCATTGGCTGGCGTCGATGACCCATTCACTGGAAACCACCGCCAGACTGGCCAGTACGGCAAAACCGGAGGCCAGGCCAGCCAGCGTCAGCAAGGGCGACCAGGCGGGACCGCCGGCGCGGGAAAACAGTAACGGCAGGACAGGAAGTACGCAGGGGCTGAACAGGGTCAGCACCCCGCCTAGAAAGGCAATGAGCAGCATAGGCACCTCAGTGGCATTGGCTCCCGGCAGTCACCGGGCTGGCGACCCGCGTCGTCTCCGGCGCAGGATCTGGAGTCATGTGTCAGTTTTCATTGCTGCAGGCATCGGAGTGCTTGCGGTACTCCAGGCTGTGCAGCCGACCCTTGGAGTCCAGGTAATCCATGCGTGCATCGACCACCTGGCAGAGAACGGATGGCGCCTCGCGCAGCGACACTACTTTGTTGATATCCAGATGCGTGCCGTAGCGATAAGGCTCCGGTGTGACACTCTCGGCGGCCTGCGCCGCAAGGCTGACGACGTTGAAAGCGGCTGCCAGCAAAAAGGCGGTGCCCAGGGATGCGAGTTTCATGCTGATCTCCCGACCAATTGAGAAAGGGGCGCAGATGCAAGGGGCATCCGCTGGGTACCAATTTCATCGGTGGGAGGTATCGCCGATGTGTCTGCTGCGGACCAGGATTGCGCTGCCAGGTATCAGCGAGGGCTGCGGATACACAGTGATACGCAGGGCCATTGTGCAATCACAGGTATCAGCGCGGCGCTGGATACAGTGGAATACAAAGGCTTGCGGGCAATCGCCGGAAGGCCCGATACACTGGGCATCGAATAGCCATAGCGAGGTTTTTTCATGGACCATGTCGATCACATCCTGGTCGTTGACGACGATCGGGAAATCCGCGAGCTCGTCGGCAACTACCTGAAGAAGAACGGCCTGCGTGTCAGTCTGGCGGCAGATGGACGGCAGATGCGCGCCTTCCTCGAGGCCAATACCGTCGACCTGATCGTCCTCGACATCATGATGCCCGGCGATGACGGCCTGCGCCTGTGCCGTGAGCTGCGCGTGGGCAAGCACAAGGCGACGCCGGTGTTGATGCTGACGGCGCGCAACGAGGAAACCGATCGCATCATCGGCCTGGAAATGGGCGCCGACGATTACCTGACCAAGCCCTTCTCGGCCCGTGAGCTGCTGGCACGGATCAATGCCGTGATCCGCCGCACGCGCATGCTGCCGCCGAACCTGCAGATCAGCGAGAGCAGCCGATTGATCGGCTTCGGCAAATGGCGCCTGGATACCACTGCGCGCCACCTGCTGGATGATGAGGGCACGCTTGTAGCCCTGAGCGGCGCCGAGTATCGGCTGCTGCGCGTCTTCCTCGATCATCCGCAGCGGGTGCTCAGCCGTGAGCAACTGCTCAACCTCACCCAGGGCCGCGAGGCGGACGTGTTCGACCGTTCCATCGACCTGCTGGTAAGCCGCCTGCGCCAACGCCTGCAGGACGACGCTCGCGAATCCGCCTATATCAAGACGGTACGCAGCGAAGGCTATGTCTTCTCGCTGCCCGTGCAACTGATCGAGCCGACGACGTGATGCCCCTGCCCCGCTGGCCAAGCACCCTGGCCGCACGCCTGGCGCTGATTTTCCTCACCGGGCTGGTGCTGGCCTACGGGTTGTCCTTCGCCTCGCAGTTCTACGAGCGCTACCAGACCGGGCGCAACGTGATGCTCGGCAACCTGGAGCATGACGTGAGCACCGCCGTGGCACTGATCGACCGTTTGCCGGCGGAAGAGCGCGCCACCTGGTTGTCGCTTCTGGAGCGACGCAACTACCGCTATCGGCTCGACGAGGGTACGCCGGGCGTGCCCATGGACATGACCCAGGCCCACATGGCCGCAACCTCCATCGAACGGGCTATCGGCCAGCGCTATCGGCTGCGCTTCGAAAACATTCCCGGTCCGGCCCCTCACTTCCAGGCGCACCTGACCTTGAGCGATGGACGCCCACTGACGGTGGATGTCACGCCCAGCCCCATTCCAGTGGCCCAGTGGTTGCCGGTGGTGCTGATCCTGCAACTGGCCGTGTTACTGCTCTGCACCTGGCTGGCCGTGCGCATGGCAATCCGCCCACTGGCTCGCCTCGCCCAGGCCGTCGACCATCTGGACCCGGACGCTCCCGGTCCGGAGCTCGACGAACGCGGTCCGCAGGAAGTGTCCTATGCCGCCCGCGCCTTCAATGCATTGCAGGGGCGCATCGGTGCATACCTGAAAGAACGCATGCAATTGCTAGCGGCCATTTCCCACGATCTGCAGACGCCCATCACACGGATGAAGCTGCGCGTGGAACAGATGGACCCTTCCCCGGAGCGGGAAAAACTATGGAGCGACCTGAACGAAATGCAGCACCTGGTGCGTGAAGGCGTTGCCTACGCACGCAGCATGGATGGGGCAAGCGAAGCGTTGTGCCGGGTCGACCTCGATGCCTTCCTCGACAGCCTCGTGTGCGACTACCAGGACAGCGGCCAGGCCGTCACCCTCGACGGTTCCAGCGGTCTTCTGCTGGAAACCCGCCCCCATGCCTTCCGCAGGGTGCTCAGCAACCTGATCGACAACGCCCTCAAGTTCGGCGGCAGTGCCCAGCTGGAAGTGCGACGAGATGCGCAAGGCAAGGTTCAGGTGCTGGTGAACGACAACGGACCGGGCATTGCCGAAGAGGAACTGCAAGAGGTCTTCAAACCGTTCTATCGCGTGGAAAGCTCGCGCAACCGCACGACGGGAGGAACTGGCCTCGGGCTAGCCATCGCCCAGCAACTGAGCCAGGCGCTGGGCGCACACCTGAGCCTGGCCAACCGTGACGGCGGTGGCCTCTGCGCCCGACTGGAGCTCGGCGCCGCCGATTGAGTCCACGTACAGAGCGATACACGACGGGCCACGGCTGACACATCCGGGACAATCACCTTCTTCAACATGGGCACACGAGCAGCGCCGGCACTCCCGCCGGCCCCGTACAGGCCAACGGAGCCCACCCATGAGCAGCATTGCAACCTCCCCGTTCAAGTTCGTTTTCAACCAGCTCGACCGGGTCGGCGCCTGGAGCGCCGATCTGCCACTGCGCCTGTTCCTCGCCTGGGAGTTCTTCGAATCCGGCCTGGAAAAATGGAATGGGCAGAACTGGTTCGTGGATATCCAGTCCGCCTTCCCCTTCCCTTTCAACCTGCTGCCGCCCGAGGCGAGCTGGCAGATCTCGATGTGGGCCGAGTTGATCGCCCCTGTGCTCCTGCTGCTCGGTCTGGGCACACGCTTCGCCACCCTGGTGCTGATGGTGCTGACCGTGGTCGCCATTGCCGCGGTGCACTGGCCGGAACATTGGTCGAGCCTCTCGGAGCTCGCCCAGGGCTATTCCATCAGTAACAAGGGCTACGGCAACTACAAGCTGCCGCTTATCTATCTGATAGCGGCCATGCCGCTGCTGCTGAAAGGCTCTGGACGCTTCAGCCTCGATGCTTTGCTGTTCCGCCGACAGGCCTGAACCCCACTCGAAATGAAAAGCCCGCCTTATGTGCGGGCTTTTTCGTGTCTGCAACGCGATGGGATTCGTTGTTTTTGTGGGGAGCGAATTCATTCGCGAGCAGGACGCAGTGCCCGCTCGAACCCGGACCATCCCTCACCCCAGCCCTCTCCCGGAGGGAGAGGGAGCTGTCCGTGCCTTGGTTGAGCCCAACACCAACCCTGTAGGGGCGAATTCATTCGCCAAGCAGGACGCAGTCCTGCCGTAGGTTGGTCCGAGGAACGAGGCCCAACATCGCAACTGCAATAAAAAAGCCCGCGCACCTCTCGGGAACGCGGGCTTTGGCCTGGCCGTAATTGATCAGGGAATATCGAAGGTGACCTCGATATTGTCGCGAGTGGCCTTGGAGTACGGGCAGAGCTGGTGCGCCATCTCGACCAGTCGAGCCTTGTCTTCGCTCGCCAGGCCCGGCAGTTCCACCCGCAGCTTCGCCGCCAGGGCAAAGCCACCGTCAGCGGTATTGCCCAGGGCGATGTCGGCGACCACCGCCACGTCGTCCGGCAGGCGGATTTGCAGGCTCTGGCCGGCTCGGCGCAAGGCACCAATGAAGCAGGCCGACCAGCCAACGCCGAGAAGTTGCTCCGGATTGGTTCCCGGTCGCCCCGAGTTGGGCGCGCTCAGGCGCACGTTCAGTTCGCCGTCGGAGGATTCGCCGCGCCCATCGCGGCCACCGGTGGTGCGTGTCTGGGCGGTATAGAGAGTGCTTTCCAGTATTGCGGTCATCAGAGTGTTTCCTTGATGCAGGGAAGGATGTGCCGGCTGGCGCCGGCATTTGTCTGCGCCTCAGATGCGAGTGCCGGGCACTACGCCCTGGGCGCGCAGGTTTTCCAGCAAGGCAATGCCCTGCGGCAGGATGGCCTCGCTGTCCACGCCTATGGCTTCGGCCAGGGTCTGCAGATGCTCCCGGCCGGAGCAGTCACGCTGCTGCAGGGATACGAGCAGCGCGTGGGCCAGGGGCGCCAGGCGCGAGAAGTGGACTTTCTTGTCGACACCACGCCGCGCCAGCAACAGGGTCGGCTGACCGGGGATGTCTTGCGGCATGAAGTTGGGAGAGATCTCGCTCACGGGCCATTGATAGGCCAGCGGCCAGGCGAGGTTCGACAGCACGGGAACGCCGTCGAGCAGGTTTCCCGCCGGGTCGTGGTCCTGCTCACCGCTGCCGCTGAGGAGCAGCGCGGCCTCTACCCATTCGTAATGGGCCAGTTCCGGCAACCAGGCAGGCAGCTCGAGCTCATCGGCGCCGCCCTCCTCCAGAAAGCTGACGAACTCCCCGGAGATTTCAGTGAACAGGGGCGTCTGGCAGCGGTAATCGGCAAAGAAGGTTTCCACCAGGGTCTGCCAGCGCTGGGGGCCGAGGCTGGCGCGAATGACCGGAAAGCAACCCGCGAGCAGCGACTCCACATTGCCGAAGAACAACCGGCGGTACACGGCCAGGCGGCGCGGTTCGATCCCCGGCGGCGGTGCGTTGTTCTGCGGGTCGCGTACATGGCGCGCCATGCTCATAAGCTGTTCATGCAGGACTTCATGCACGGCGCACCTCCGGCCACGAGATGACTGCCTGTTGGCGCGCCCGAATCTGCCCGACCTCACCCAACAGCTCCGCCAGCGGCGGGAAGTTGAAGTCACGCTCCAGCAAGGTCGGCAGCGCACCAAAGCGCTGGTAGGCCTGCTCCAGCAAGGACCAGACGCCTCTCTTCACGGTCGCGCCATGGGTGTCGATCTTCAGATCCGGCGCTTCGTCGTAGTGACCCGCCACATGCATGTAGACGACCCGCTCTGCCGGCAGAGCGGCCATGTACTCGGTGGCGTCGTAACCGTGGTTTATCGAGTTGACGAAGAGATTGTTGACGTCCAGAAGCAGGTCGCAGTCGGCCTCCTCCAGTACCGCGCGGAGGAAGTCGATCTCCTGCAATGCCTGGTAGGGCGCGGCGTAGTAGGAAATGTTCTCCACGGCGATGCGTCGCTCCAGGGAATCCTGGGCCTGACGGATGCGCGCGGCGACGTGGCGTACCGATTCGTCGGTAAAGGGCAGTGGCAGCAGGTCGTAGAGTTGACCGTCGTCCGAGCAGTAACTCAGGTGCTCACTGAAGAAGGCCACGTTGTGATCGTCGAGGAACTCGCGGATGCCTCGAAGCAGCTCGCGATCCAGTGGTGCCGGGCCGCCCAGGGACAATGAGAGGCCATGGCAGGCCAGCGGGAAGCGCTCGGCCAGCCGGGCCAGGGCGTCGCCATGCTGGCCGCCGACATTGATCCAGTTATCCGGCGTGCACTCGAGGAAATCCACGGCTCCGGCATCCATCGCCAGTAGTTCCGGCAACAGGGCACGGCGCAAGCCCAGGCCTGCGCCCTGGGGGAAGGAAGCGATGTTCATGGGCGTTCTCCCGAAGTTGAGGAACCTCCCCGGCGTCAGGCGCCGGGAGGGTTAATCAAGGCAGAGGATCAGCTCTTGGCCTTGCTCATCTTGGTGAACAGTTCGGTGGGGACTTTCTTGCCGTTGGAGAGGTACTGGTTGCTGCGGAACTTGTAGACCTCGCCCTCGGACAGGAAACCGTCCTTGTTGGTGTCCATTGCGGCGAATTCGCCACTGCCGTTCGGTGCTACAGCCAGAAGCTCCTTCAGCGAAACGAGGCCGTCGTCGTCGGTGTCGGTGCGAGCGAAGGAGGCATCGCCACATTTGCCCTCGCCACATTTGCCTTCGGCAGCCTTGGCGGCGCCTGCTTCCGCGCCACCGCATTTGCCTTCACCGCACTTACCCTCGGCGGCCTTGCTTCCAGTGGTTTCAGCACCACCACACTTGCCTTCACCGCATTTACCTTCGGCGGCCTTGTCGGCGGCGGCGAGCATGTAGCCCTGGGGCAGTGCCTCAACGGCAAATGCTGACGAGGCCATGTTCATGCCACCGGCCAGGGCGACAGCGATCAGGCCAATACGGGTCTTGTTCGAGAACTGGGTACGGGACATGGAGTTTCTCCGGATACATTGGCGCGATCAGTCGCGCGGGGCGTGCCACAAGGGCATTGGAACCCTGGAGCGAGGCGCCGCGGCTGACCTCGTTCGGGTTTGGCTATTTCGCCTCAGCCATGTATCCGCGACGTATCCGGAGAAAAAGCATTTGTAAGCGACTCGTCGTGGAAGAGGCCCGGATACATTGAGATACGTCCGGACCCCGCTTCAGGCTTTCACGTCACCCGTTGCGGGTCGTTCCAGCCTTCGATGAACCGTCTGGCGTTGTCGACGCAACTCACGCCTTCGGGCTTTTCCCTGATGTGCCGGATAAGGTCCTGCAAGCTGGCCTTGCTCTGGGCCAGCCTGCGTTCCATCGCTTCGATATCCTCGATTTTCTTGTGCAGCGCTTCCACCAGTTCTCCCTGCTTCCAGTCGCCCAGATCGACCGGGATCAGCCCACGTATTTCATCCAGCGAGAATCCCGCCGCCTGAGCCCCAGTGATGATCTCCAGGATCAGCAACGCCTCGGGCGGGTATTCGCGATAGCCGTTGGCCTTGCGCGCCACAGTCGTGAGCAACCCCTTGGATTCGTAGAAACGAATCCGCGATGCGGCAAGACCGCTGTGCCTGGAAAGATCGCCGATTTTCATGGTTAGCTCCGACCCGCTTGACATTAAAGTTAACTTTAAACTTAGCATCCTGGCTCCGCAAAGGAGGAGCTATCGATGAGCCTGTTCGAACCGCTTGCACTGCCCAACGGCACCCGGATCCCCAACCGTCTGGCCAAGGCGGCCATGGAAGAAAACATGGCCGACGGCGACCATGCCCCCTCCGAAGCGCTGCTGCGCCTCTATCAGCATTGGGCCGATGGCGGCGCCGGGCTGATCATCACCGGCAATGTGATGGTGGATGGCCGCGCCATGACCGGACCGGGCGGCGTGGTGCTGGAAACCGACAACCACCTCGAGCGCTTCCAGCGCTGGGCCGAGGTCGCCCGCTCTCGCGGCGCACAGGTCTGGATGCAGATAAACCATCCAGGTCGACAGACACCGGCTGCCCTGGGCCAGCCGACCCTGGCTCCGTCCGCCGTGCCCCTGGATCTGGGCAAGTTTTCCAACCAGTTCCGTGTGCCTCGGGAAATGTCCGAAGCGGATATCGAGGAGGTGCGCCAGCGCTTCGTCAATGCCGCTCAACTGGCTGAACGCAGCGGCTTCAACGGCGTTCAGATTCACGCCGCGCATGGTTACCTGCTGAGCCAGTTCCTCTCGCCGATCAGCAACAAGCGTCAGGATCGCTGGGGCGGCGCCGTGGAGAATCGCGCGCGCCTGCTGGTCGAGATTGTCCGGGGCGTTCGTAGCGCGGTTTCGCCAGGCTTCGTGGTGTCGGTGAAACTGAATTCGGCGGACTTCCAGCGCGGAGGCTTCAGCCCGGAAGATGCGCGCAGTGTGGTCGCCATGCTCAACGAACTGCAGGTGGACCTTGTCGAGCTATCCGGTGGCAGCTACGAGGCCCCGGCCATGCAGGGGCAGGCCCGCGATGGTCGCACCCTCGCCCGAGAGGCCTACTTCCTGGAATTCGCCGAAAGCATCACCGCGGTTGCGCGAATGCCGCTGATGGTCACCGGCGGTATCCGGCGTCGCGCCGTGGCCGAGAAAGTCATCCAGAGCGGCATCGCACTGGCGGGGATGGCCACCGCACTGTCGATCAATCCGAATCTTCCGCGGGAATGGTCGAACGGTGGCGACGACGCCCCTGCCCTGCGCCCCATCACCTGGAAGAACAAGACCCTCGGCGCCATGGCGAACATGGCCGTGGTCAAGTACCAGTTGCAGCGGCTGAGCAAGGGTCGCGTCACGCGACCTGAGGTTTCTCCGCTACTCGCCTTGCTGGGGCAACAGGTTTCGACCTCGGCGCGGACGCGGCGCTATCGCCGCTGGATCGCCGGGCGGAACTGACCGAACGCGCGGGCCATGGGTATTCCATGGCCCATGCTACGCAGTGCGCTGTCAGGCCTTGGCTGCCGCAAGGTAGCCACCCAGGCGTCGGCCCATCTCTTCGCCAAGCGCTTGCAAGCCGCTCATGGGGCGGACCATCACCTCGAAATCGACGATCTTGCCCTGCTCGTCGAAGCGGATCATGTCGATGCCTTTCAGGTTACGGCCATCGACGTGCGCGCTGAACTCCAGCACCACATTGAGTCCATCGGCGGTGGCCAGTTGACGGTGGTAGGTGAAGTCGTTGAACACCTTGAGCACGGTATTGAGGATGGTCGAGACCACCATCGGCCCCGGATAAGGTGTGTGCGCCATGGGCGAGCGAAATACCACGTTCTCCGCCAGCAACTCCGGCAGCGCGGAGAGATCCTGCCGCTCGACCATCTCATGCCAGCGTTGCAGCGAGGCGGCGGCCTGGGGATGCAGGTTCAATTCGGACATCGTCACTTCCTCTCGATTGTTCTTCTTCTGGAAGCCCGGCAGGCGCGAGGCAATGCGTCTGGCAGGCAGGGCGAAGAAGGACGATACGGCCCGAAAATACCAGGTTCAATGATCGAAAATGACAGGATTATGATCCAGCCGAACAACCTGCAACGCGCGGTTCAGTGAGTCACCCGCGTCACCAGGTAGCTCAACAATTGCGGTTCGTCATCTGGAGCGATCTCGTGCACCGTTCGCGCAAGCTCGCCCAGCACGGTTCGCCAGAACGCCAGGGCGCTTTCGTCCTGCCGGTAGAAGCGCACCAGCCAGTCGTTAGTCCCGCTCGTCAGGACCTGCGTGGCCACGGCGCGGCCTACACCCAGGCGCCGGTACTTCTTGAGGATGAACAGGTCCGCCAATTCGAGGGCATCGATTCCGGGTAGTTCGCTCCGCTCGATCAGCAGGAATCCGGCGATGAATCCGTCAACCAGGATCAGGTGGGCGCTCCACAGGGGCTCCTGCCAGTACCGCGCCAGGTGTTCCTCATGGATGTAGAAGCGGCCGTCGACATCCACGTCTTCCTGTTCCCAGTCCGAGGACTCGTAGGCGTAAAACTGATACAGGTTTCGGATCAGCTCCATGTGCTCAACGGCGGTTTCGACCAGCTCGACGGCGCCGCTCATGGCCACTCACCGTGGCAGGGTTTCAGATGGGATAGAAAGGCTTGAATCGACGGCATGGACAGCTCGGTGCAAGGAAAAAAGCGGCGCGTATTCTTGCAGAAGTCGAGGTGTGTTTGTGTAGGAGCAAGCTTGCTCGCGAACAGTTCCGAGCACGACCCTTCGCGAGCAAGCTCGCTCCTACAAATGCAAGTGTGTTCAGCCATTCTTCCTTCTAGCCGCCCCAGTTACTCCTCCAGCTTCAGGAGCGGTTGGCCTTTCTTCACGATATAGGTCGCCAGTTCCGATGCCTTGTCCTTTCCGACGTTCGTCGCGACATGGGCCGTGCCGGCGGGAATGAACAGGGACTCGCCCGCCTTGAGGATGACATTTGGACGGCCTTCCAGCTGGTACTCGAAGGTGCCGGAAATCACATGGGCAACTTCCGCGCCCGGATGGGAATGTCGAGGTGACGCGACGCCTGGCTCGAAGTCCACGAGAACCTGGATGGCTTCGTATCCGGGAACTTCCAGATCGTGGCGCGTGAGGTCCGTACGGTGGATGCCGTTCTGCCAACTGGCCTGGGGTTTGGCGTCATGTGCCTGGGCAAAACCAGCGATTGCCATCAGTGCCGCAGCGGTGGTGAGGGTTCGAATGTTCAGCATGGCAGTAGCCTCGGGGAGACAGGTTGGGGTGGCTTCACCCTATCCCCGGCATCTGCCGACGATGTGTCAGGACCCGGAGGGTTCTGCAAGCGCATGTATATGGCCGCGCGACTGACACACGCACATACAAAGCACCGACGGCTGCCAGGTCGAGATGGAAAATCGCCTGACTGCGCTCAAGCCAGCCGCTGTACCCACTCCCTCGGGCTGGCACCCACCTTGCGGCGGAAGGCCCTGGCCAGGGCGGATGGGCTCTCGTAGCCCACTTCATCGGCGATCAGCGCAATGGGCCGTCCTTCCCGGAGGCGCTTCTGGGCCAGACTCACACGCCAGCTCACCAGGTAATCCGCCGGGGTCATGCCCACCACCTCGCGGAACTGCGCGGCGAAGCTGGCACGGGACATGTTGGCGGCCAGCGCGAGATCGGCCACCGACCAGGGTTTGGCGGGAGCGTCGTGCATCAGGGTCATCGCCTTGGACAACCGAGGATTCGCCAGGCCCGCCAGCATGCCGCCGGAAAGCTGATTGCTGGCCATCAGGTGGCGCAGGAGCTGGATGACCATCAGTTCGAAGAGGCGGTCGAGCACGGCTTCACGCCCGCAATCGTCGCCAAAGGCCTCGCTGAACAGCCAGTCGATGGCACCAGCGATGCTCGGCACCGCGGACAGGGGCAACAACAGGTACTCCGGAAGCGCCCGCGATAACGGATTGTCGACCCCGCCATCGAACTCGATGGTGGCGCACACCAGTTCGGCGCCGTCTTCGTCGCTGGCGCTCACGCGGTGCGCCAGCGGGCGTCCCATCAGCATCAGGCTCGGCTCGTCGATCACCACACCTTCTCCATGGCTCGAACCCAGCGTCACCCGCCCGGCGCGCAGCAAGTGCACATAGCCGCGCGGCACGTCGCCCGGATAGGCCGCAACACCACAAAAGCCACCGCTGTAGAAGGTCGAGGCATGCAGGCTGAAGTTGCTCAGTAGGGACGACAGTCTGTCCACGTGTTTCACCCTCAGATTTAGACGATCTGCCGCATAAATTGGACTATTTGAACCCACTTTGACAGGCAGCTCCATAGCATTCATTGCAGGCTTGAACGCTGAGCCCTATCCCAATCCGATGGAGAACCACCATGAGCCAGGTGACCATGTACACCACCGGTTACTGCCCCTACTGCAGGAACGCCAAGGCCCTGCTGGCGCGCCGGGGCGTTACCGCGACCGAGATCGATGTCGAGTCCGACCCGCGTTTGCGGGCAGAGATGCTGGAAAGGACCGGGCGTCGAACGGTGCCGCAGATCTTCATTGGCGAGCGCCATGTGGGCGGATTCGATGACCTGGCGGCGCTGGAGCGCCAGGGAGAACTGGCTGCCTTGCTCGCTTGAACGACAACCGCGCAGGTGGCTCGATGCCACCCGCGCGATCGGTCTTGCTGCTTGTCAGCCCAACTGATCGATCATCACCGTGTTGGTGTACACCAGGCTTCCGTCGCTCTCGCGGTGGCCCACGAGGTGGAACAAACCGCGGTCGTCGTCCTTGCTGAGAAAGACGCGGAACTGCAGATCCGAGAGCGAACCGCACTCGCTGGGCGTGACCAGTTCCATGTGCTCCATTTCAGCATCGATCATCACTTCGGGCTCATGGGTTTTCTGCAGGCGCTCTTCCGCTTCCTCAAGCAGCAGATGGTCAGCGTCGTTGACGTGAAAGTGCAGATCTCCCATCGGAATGGACCTTTCCACGCCCTGGGGTTTGCACCAGCTCTTGATGGTCAATGTATTCATCTAGCAACCCTCCTGACTTGTGCGTTGCCACGCCAGCTGTTCAATCAGCAGTTTAGACAAGCCCGATCGTCGAGAAGCGTCAGTCATCGCCCGATGCCGCGCGCCACAAGGGTTACAGGCGTTCGACAGGAAATCCGGATGCTATAATTTTCAAGTGAAAGAACCCTGAATTTTCAACCAGGGCTCATTGATAACCATCGGGAATAAATCCATCGATTGCGGGAGGCGAACGACCACTTCGAACCATAATCCGGAGGTGAGTCATGAACAGGCACTACTACATCAGCAACAACCTCGACGATCTGGAAACCCTCGAGTCCGAGCTCGAGGCCAATGGCATCAATACCGAACAGATCCATGTGCTGAGCGACAAGGATGCCGATGTCGAACAGCATCATCTCCATGATGTGAATTCCTTCATGAAGCAGGATGTCGTCCACTCCGGCGAGATTGGCGCTGCGATTGGCGTGCCTCTGGCAGCGCTGGTGTTGCTAGGTGCCTGGCTTGCGGGCTGGACCGATACGCCGGCGGGCTGGGTCCCCTTCGTATTCCTTGCGGTGGTCGTACTCGGTTTCTGCATCTGGGAAGGCGGTTTCTTCGGTATCCAGGTACCCAACGCTCACTTCCGCAATCTGAAGGAGAAGGTCCGGGAAGGTGAACATATCTTCTTCGTCGACGTGGACCCGGATCAGGAATCCGTACTCGACCGAGTCATCAATCACCATCCGCAGCTGCGCCTGGCCGGCACAGGTTCCGCATCGCCACACTGGATAGTTTCCTGGCTGCATCGCTGGCATCAGTTCAAACGGACCATCTAGGGCGCCCTCTCCCCCTCTCTCTGCGGGGAGAGGGGGGTATGCCGAAGGATTCATTCGCGGAACTGGGCCTCACCGCGAATCGTTGGGTTTCGCTTCGCTCTACCACAACCTACAAAGCAGGTCGTGCCGTTGTAGGGCGAATTCATTCGCCAAGCAGGACGTAGTCCTGCAGTAGGTTGGTACGAGGAACGAGGCCCAGCATTGCAGGGCTGGTGGATAGAAGCAGCGCTATCCAACCTGCGCGCCATAGAAAGGCTCGGCGTCGTAAGTATCCCCTCGGTGCGCATCGCGCACCCTGCTTCTGGGCCAGAGATTTCGGCTCAACGAGCACTACTGCCCCAGGAACGTTCCCCGCGTGAGGAACACGTAATCCGCCTCGGCAGCCATCAACCCCACCAGTACCAGCAGGCACAAGGGTGGCACCAGGATGGCGTAGACCAGCGCCAGGCGTTCCCATGCCATGTGCATGAAGATCGAGACGATCAGCCCCGCCTTCAACAGCATCAGGATGAGGATCATCGACCAACGGAAGACGCCGACGAAGTGGAAGTAGTCCACCAGGTAGGACAGGGTGCTGAGGATGAACAGCAGCCCCCATATCTTTAGGTACAGGCTGATCGGATGTTGTTGACCCTGTGCGTGCGCCATCTCATTTCTCCCCTGCTCTACCACAGGTAGAAGAACGCGAAGATGAAGACCCAGACCAGATCCACGAAGTGCCAGTAGAGGCCGGCGATCTCGACGATCTGGTAGTTCCCGCGTTGCTCGTAGTCCCCACGCAGCACCTTGAATGCCACGGTACAGAGATAGATGACACCCACCGACACGTGCAGCCCGTGGAAGCCGGTGATCATGAAGAAGCTGGCGCCGAACTGCGCCGCACCCATGGGGTTGCCCCAGGGCCGCACCCCTTCGGAAATGAGCTTGCTCCACTCGAACGCCTGCATGCCGACGAAGGTGGCGCCACAGGCAGCGGTGGCCAGCATCAAGGCAGCGCAACGTACCCGCTCGTGGCGATAGGCGAAGTTCACCGCCATTGCCATGGTGCCGCTGCTGCTGATCAGCACAAAGGTCATGATGGCGATAAGGATCAAGGGAATGCTCGTACCACCGATGGTCAGGGCGAAGACTTCGCTCGGATTGGGCCAGGTGGCGGTCGTGCTCATGCGCACCGACATGTAGCCAGTCAGGAAGCAGGTGAAGATGAAGGTGTCGCTGAGCAGGAAGATCCACATCATCGCCTTGCCCCAGGGCACCTGCTTGAAGGCATCGCGATCCGAGGACCAATCGCTGGCTATGGCGCGCCAGGTACTGGGGGCCGGGCTCTCCCTTGAACTGGCCATGGCTTCACCTCAGCCCGCAGAAGGCCGCTATGGCCTGGTAGGTTTCCGGGGAACTGGTGAGCAACGCGAAAAGCACCAGCCACAACCCCAGCAGGTAGTGCCAGTAGAAGGCGCACAACGCCATGCCGGTCCGCAGCCGATCACTCGGACCTGCGCGCATGCGAACGCCAACCATCGCCCAGGCCACCAATCCGCCGGCCAGGTGCACGCCGTGCAGGCCGGTCAGGAGATAGAAGAAGCTGTTGGCCGGGTTGCCCGAGACCAGGTAACCCCAGGCAGTGAACTGCTGCCAGACCCAGAGCTGGCCAACGAGAAAGGCCACGGCAAAGACGCCCCCCAGCAGGAAGGCCAGGGCCGCAGTGCTTGCCTGGCTGCGCTCCCCCGCCACCTTGGCCCATTGCAGGCAACCGCTGCCGAGTGCCAGCAGAGCCGTATTCACCCAGAGCATCCAGGGATGGGCCAACGGCGCCAGTGGATCGGTCAGCGGGCGCCAGTCCGACACTTGGGAACGCGTGATGAAGGCCAACAGGAACAGCAGGAACAGTGCAGTCACCACGCCGAGGAACACCGCCAGGCCAACCTTTGCGGTCCGGTCACGATCCTGGATCGGCGCCTCGGGTCCGGGGCTGTCGCCTGGTCTCCAGCCGCCGGGTTCGCCATCTTCAGCGTGTTTCCAGAGCTGCGTACTCATGGCCGTTTCTCCACTGGTGCCGGATTGCCGTTCGCTTCGCGCATGCGCTGCAGCTCTTCTTCCGAAACGGTTTGCGGGACGAAGTCCTGCTCCACACCTGGAACGCTGTAGTCATAAGCCCAGCGGTGCACCACAGGGAGTTTCTCCCGCCAGTTGCCATGCACCGGCGGCGTATCCGGGGTCTGCCATTCGAGGCTCGCGGCCTTCCATGGATTACCACCCGCCGGCCGTCCCTTGAAGGTGCTCCAAGCCAGGTTGATCAGGAACAGCAACTGCGCCACGCCCACGATCAGCGCCGCCACGGTGATGAAGGCATTCAACTGCTGGGCCGAATGCGGGATGAACTCGTAGTTCGGGTATGCGTAGTAACGGCGCGGCATGCCGAGGAACCCGAGATAGTGCATGGGGAAATAGATGGCATAGGTACCGAGGAAAGTGATCCAGAAATGCAGCTTGCCGAGCGTGTCGTTGAGCATCCGCCCGGTGACTTTCGGGAACCAGTGGTAGATCGAACCAAACACCACAAGTATTGGTGCCACGCCCATGACCATGTGGAAGTGCGCCACCACGAAATAGGTGTCCGAGAGCGGGATGTCGACGATCACGTTGCCGAGGAACAGTCCGGTCAGGCCGCCCACCAGGAAGGTGACGATGAAGGCCAGGGCGAAGAGCATCGGCACCGTCAGGTGGATGTCCCCATGCCAGAGGGTCAGGGTCCAGTTGTAGACCTTGAGGGCGGTAGGCACGGCGATCACCAGGGTGGTGACGGCGAAGAAAAAGCCGAAGTACGGATTCATCCCGCTGACGTACATGTGGTGGGCCCAGACCACGAAGCTCAGCACGCCGATGGCAACGATGGCCCAGACCATCATGCGGTAGCCGAAGATGTTCTTCCGCGCGTGTGTGCTGATCAGGTCCGAAACCAGGCCGAAGGCCGGCAGCGCGACGATGTACACCTCTGGGTGGCCGAAGAACCAGAACAGGTGCTGGAAGAGGATCGGGCTGCCGCCCTGGTGGTCCAGTTGCTGCCCCATGGAAATCAGCGCCGGCATGAAGAAACTGGTACCCAGCAGACGGTCGAAGAGCATCATCACCGCGCTGACGAACAGCGCCGGGAAGGCCAGCAGCGCCAGGATCGACGCCATGAAGATGCCCCACACCGAGAGCGGCATGCGGAACAGTGTCATGCCGTGGGTACGTGCCTGCAGCACGGTGGTGACATAGTTCAGGCCGCCCATGGTGGCGGCAACGATGAAGATCGCCAGGGATACCAGCATCAGCACGATGCCCCACTCCATGCCCGGCGTACCCTGGGTTATGGCCTGGGGTGGATAGAGTGTCCAGCCCGCCCCGGTCGGTCCGCCCGGAACGAAGAAGCTGGCCAGCAGGACCAGTACCGAGAGCAGGTAGAACCAGTAGCTGAGCATGTTGACGTAGGGAAAGACCATGTCCCGCGCGCCCACCATCAGCGGGATGAGGTAATTGCCGAAGCCGCCGAGGAAGAGTGCCGTCAGCAGGTAGATCACCATGATCATCCCGTGCATGGTCATGGCCTGGTAGTAAGTGCTCGGGTCCATGAATTCCAGGCTGCCGGGGAAGCCGATCTGCATGCGCATGAGCCCAGACAGCACCAGGGCGATCAGGCCGACGAAAATCGCGGTCAGGGAATACTGGACGGCAATGACCTTGTGGTCCTGGCTCCAGATGTAGCGCGTGAAGAAGCTCGTCGGCTCGTGTAGCGCCTCGGCTTCGGCATGCTCGACGTGGGCCATTGCAAGCCCTCCGTAACGCAACGGGTCCGTCCGGTTCTACGGCGCCTGTTCCTGCTTCGCGGCGTCGGGATTGGCCCTGGACTTGATGAACGCGATGATCGCTTCCAGTTCAGGGTCGCTCGGGGTGAAGGCCGGCATCACCGGCGGATACCCCTTGACCACGGCCACCGCGGGCTGGAGCACCGACGCCTTGAGGTAGGCCTCATCCACTTTTACCTGGCTACCATCGGCCAGGGTTTCGGTCTTGCCGTAG
The DNA here is from genome assembly GCF_029873115.1 of Pseudomonas sp. BN606. NCBI lineage: Bacteria > Pseudomonadati > Pseudomonadota > Gammaproteobacteria > Pseudomonadales > Pseudomonadaceae > Pseudomonas > Pseudomonas sp. BN606. Next base: position 54,934 of record NZ_SSOF01000041.1, read on the forward strand.
AGCCCTTGCCATCCGGGTCCCACGCCCTGGCTGCCATCGATGGTATGGCAGGCCAGGCAACCGAGGGACTCGGCCAGTTGCCGGCCCTGCTCTGTTGCATCGCTTGCTGCTCCCGGAGCGTTCTGCTGCTGTTGACCGGCGGCGCTCAGCGACTGGATGAACGCGATCAGGGCGGCCAGCTCATCCTGGTTGAAAGTATAGGGCACCATCACTGGCGGATAGCCTTGCACCAGGCGGGCCTTGGGATCGAGGATGGACTCCTTCAGGTAGGCGTCGTCCACCTTCGCGCTGCTGCCGTCCACCAGTTTTTCGTCGCGGCCGTACAGATCCTTCCAACCCGGTCCGAGACTGGCACTGCCGTCCTGGCTGTGGCAGGCGCGGCAACCGTGGGATTCCGCCAACTGGCGGCCCTTCTCGATCAGGCTGCCTGGGCTTGGCTTGCTGGCAGTGGCCAGGGTCTGGGCGAAGGTGGGCTGGGCGGCCAGCCACTGGTCGAAGGCCGCGACCGGCTCGACGAACATCATCCCGCGCATGTTGAAGTGCCCTACCCCACAGAACTCCGCGCAGAGGATCTCGTACTTGCCGGCCACCGTAGGGGTGAACCAGAAGTGCGACACCATGCCGGGGACCATGTCCATCTTTCCGCGTATCTGCGGGATATAGAAATTGTGCAGCACGTCCTTCGAGCGCAGCAGGACCTTCACCGGACGGTCCAGTGGCAGGCGCACCTCGTTGTTCTTGATCAGCACGTCGTCCTGGCCAAGCGGGTCCTGCGGGTCCAGCCCCAGCGGGTTGCCGGCATTGACCCATTTCACGTCAGCGCGGCCGAGCTGGCCATCCTGGCCGGGAAAACGGAAAGCCCACTGCCATTGCTGGGCGATCACCTCGAGCGGGTAGGCATCCTTGGGCACCTGGACGAAGTCGCTGTACACCACCAGCCCCGGCGCGAGCATGCCCATGATGCCGATGGACGTGACGATGGTGAGCCACCACTCCAGCTTGCGGCTCTCTGGCTCGTACTTCGCACGCCGGCCTTCGCGGTGACGGAAGCGGATGATCGCCACCGCCATGAAGCCGACGATGGCGACGAAGAACACGCCGGTGATGAGCAGCGTGATGAGCAGCGTGGTGTCGATGGAACCCCAGTTGGAGGCAGCCGGGGTCAGGTGCCAGGGCGCCAGGAGGTGGAACAGCACGGACGCGACAACGATGATGATCAGGATGATTGCTATCGCCATGTTCCCGTCGCCTCGTTCCTGATGCTCGTGCGCGGTCGTGCGTGCGACGGTCATCGGCTGTACAGCAGAATCACATTCTGGCTTCCGGCATGACCGGAAGCTCGGCCTCTGTTCCCCCAGTGGCAGATTTCGTGGCAAGTATAGTCGCTGGTTGCAGGCTGCCCTGCTCCCCACAAACGCCGATCCCGCGCGGCACGGAATTACACTTCGGCAGCGATGGATGAAGCCGAGAACTCATGGCTTTCATCCACCGGAAGACCGTTCATACCTTTTTCAGAAAAGAGGCTTGCTCATGGAGAACGATCGTTCTACCATCTTTCACATGGACAGCAAATCAACTACCGATGTCAGAGATAAACTTCTCGAAACCGCCGAAGACCTGATTTACAGAAACGGTATCAATGCCACTGGCATGGACCTTCTGGTCAAGACTTCCGGGGTTGCGCGCAAGAGTATCTACAAATACTTCGGAACCAAGGACGAATTGGTAGCAGAGGTATTGAGGCAGCGTGACGAGCGCTGGATGAACTGGTTCAGAAACGAGGTCGAAAAGGCCGAGACGCCCGAAGCGCAGCTGCTGCAGATATTCAGCGTGCTCAAGGGCTGGTTCGAGTCGGACGGCTTCAGGGGCTGCGCCTTCATCAATACCGCAGGTGAAACGGGTAACCCTCAAGACCCCGTTCGCCTGGTTGCCAAAGAGCACAAAGAAAAGTTGCTCGGTTTCGTACTCGGGATTTGCCAGCAATATGGAGCCGTCGACGCGGACGCCCTGGCCAGGCAGTTTCTAGTCCTGATCGACGGCGCCATTACCGTTGCCCATGTACTCGGTGATAACAACTCGGCAGACAACGCACGGCAAGTTGCGCAAACGCTTCTGGGTAAATAGGAAGTCATCGTTCGGGCAACTTCAAACTTTGAACCTCTATTTGAATTGGAGACTTTCCATGTCCTCTAACGCTGAAGTTCGTCCGCCGCTTCCCCCTTTCACCCGCGAGTCGGCCATTCTCAAAGTCCGCCTGGCCGAGGATGGCTGGAACAGCCGCGATCCGGAGAAGGTCTCGCTGGCGTACACCCTGGATACCAAGTGGCGCAACCGCGCCGAATTCGCCTTCAACCGCGCCGACGCCAAGGCCTTCCTCACTCGCAAATGGGCCAAGGAACACGAGTACCGCCTGATCAAGGAACTCTGGGCCCACTCCGACACCCGCATTGCCGTGCGCTATGCCTACGAGTGGCATGACGATTCCGGAAACTGGTTCCGTTCCTACGGCAACGAGAACTGGGAGTTCGACGAGAACGGGCTGATGTTCAACCGCTACGCCTGCATCAACGACCTGCCGATCAAGGAGTCCGAGCGTAAGTTCCGCTGGCCCCTGGGCCGTCGCCCTGACGATCACCCGGGACTGTCCGAACTGGGGCTGTGACCGCAATCCCGGACTGGGATTTCCCGTTCGCAAGCCTATGTCCCCAATGCGTGGCGCCGAAGGTGCGCCACGTTCTTTCATCGACCCTATCTATGCAGCCCCCACTCAAACAGCCACCCCACAGCAACATCGATAGACCGCACTGATTGATCGGTCATCATCAGCGATTGGACGTAAGGGCTGGCACCGCCTTAGCTTTCGCCACACGTACTTCACTGGTGCCCGGTACTCCGATGATCGTCCGCCCGAAACCCAACCTGCTCGACATCCTCACCACCCTCAAGGGCTCGATCGCGCGCCACATCGCGCTGCGCACAGTGATGATCACCCTGCTCGCCTGCCTCATCGTCGTAGTCGAAAACCTGCATCCCGACTGGTTCATCAAGGTCAACGCCATGCCCTTCACCCTGCTGGGGCTGTCGTTGTCGATCTTCATGAGCTTTCGCAACAACGCCTGTTATGACCGCTGGTGGGAGGCGCGCAAGGCATGGGGCCAGGTCATCATCGAAGTTCGCTCGTTCATCCGGCAGAGCGTGACCATTCCCGATGCAGCACTGCGCGAGACGCTGCTGCGCGAGCTTTGTGGTTTCGCCCATGCCCTCAACGCCCGGTTACGGGACGAGGACGAACGGCAGGCGGCACGTCCCTGGCTGAGCGGCCCCTCCGAAGCCTACGGCCTCAATCCAAGCGACGGCATCCTGCGGCATATCGGCAGCGAATGCGCCCGACTGGCCAGTCGCGGCGAGATCAACGAATGGCGCTACACCCTGCTTGAAGCCCGGCTGACTGGTCTTGGCACGGCGCAAGCCACCTGCGAACGGATCAAGGGCACGCCCCTGCCCTTCCCCTACACCCTCTTGCTGCACCGCACGAGCTACATCTTCTGCCTGCTGCTGCCCTTTGCCATGGCTGGGCCCCTGGGCTGGCTGGCACCCATCATCACCATCTTCGTTGCCTACACCTTCTTCGGCCTGGATGCCATCGGCGACCAGCTCGAAGACCCCTTCGGCCGTGACGAAAATGACCTGGCGACCGACGCCATGGTGCGCACCCTGGAGCGGGAGATTCTCGATGCCCTGGGCCAGCGTGAGCTGCCGCCGGCACCGACGCCGCAGGACTACGTCCTCACCTGACGACGGTCAGGGCGCCACATAGGGCTCGATGAACCGGCAACCGAGCAACTCATCCAGGCGCTTGCCATCGCTCAGGCGACGAAACAGCCCCGGCGTCATCCAGGGGGCATATCCATCCACATTGGGCGCACCGAGTCCGGCCTCCAGGTCCGGGATCAGCAGCGTGCGGGTCTCGAAGGAAATCCTCGTGAGTCCGCTGCTGTTGCCCACTCCGGCATGGGCATGGGCACCCGAGAAGGCAATCAGCTCCCCCGGCTCCAGCAAAACCGGCGCACCTTCTTCCGGCAGTTGTTCGAGCAGATGGGGAATCGCCTCATCCGCATCCACCGAATTGCGTCCGTTGCTATGGGAACGCTGAAGAATTGCCTGCATGTCGAACTCCGCACTGGTGTTGGGCAGCGACTGACGCCACAGACGCGGATAGATCGCAAAGGTTCGCTCGGCCGAAATCGGGTAGATCGGCGCCCACCAGTTGGTCTGGCCGTAGAGGTTCGAGCCCCAGGTGTCCCGGTGGAACGCGATCGTTGCCGTGGTGCGTGAGCGCGGAGCGACTTCACCGGGTTGCTGATGTGGCTGGAAGCGCAAATGCAGCCGATCGCAGGCAAGATGCTCGACCTCGAAGCCCAGCCCCTCCAGCAGATCGCGCCAGAGCGTTTGCACCTCCGTCGAACGGATGAACTCCTGCTGGCACTGCGCAAAGCATTGGGTTTGCCGAGCGTGGGAAAGATGCAGATGGATGTGCTCCGGGCGGTGGGGATACAGGCGCGCCTCCAGCAGGTCGCGAGAGAGGGCCACCAACTGCTCCATGGCGGCCTGCCCGCTGAAGCGGAGAATGTCTCCGGCGTAAATGCGCGACTGGAATCCGCGCGGCTCGAAAGGCGTCGCGAGCGAGCTGTACATGATCGAAGGATTTCCTGGGTGGCTGGAACCCGACTCTAGGAGTCAGCCGCGCCCGGCAACAGCGGCAGAAGGCTGCACAAAATACAGATCAGCCCGGCGCGGCTGATTAAACTCCTCACGGCACCTTCACACCTGTAGCGTTGTCGCGGATTTCTGGCGGTACCGATGCCGCCATTGCGTTTACTGAACCTATGACTTCGCTGAATCCACTTCGAGGAGAGATGACATGGACCTGGGAATCACAGGGCGCTGGGCAATCGTCTGCGCCGCCAGCAAGGGGCTCGGCAAGGGTTGCGCGGCAGCCCTGGCTCGCGAAGGCGTCAACCTGGTAATCAACGCCCGTGGCCAGGACGCGCTGGAGGCCGCAGCCAAAGAACTGCGGACTCAAAATCCGGGGATCGAAGTACGCAGCGTAGCTGGCGACGTCGCCCTGCCCGAGGTGCGCCAGGCTCTGCTCGATGCCTGTCCGCAGGTGGACATACTGGTGAACAACGCGGGTGGACCACCCCCTGGCGACTTCCGTGACTGGAGCCGCGAAGACTGGCTGAAGGCGCTTGACGCCAACATGCTCGCCCCCATCGAGTTGATCAAGGCAACCGTGGACGACATGGCGGCGCGCGGCTTCGGTCGCGTGGTCAACATCACGTCCGGGGCGGTGAAGGCCCCAATCGATGTACTCGGCCTGTCCAATGGCGCTCGCAGCGGGCTGACCGGCTTCATCGCCGGCCTGGCGCGCCAACAGAGGTTGGCCGGGTGCAATGTGACGCTGAACAACCTGCTGCCCGGCGCCTTCGATACCGAGCGCCTGCAGAAGACCCTGAAGGCCTCAGCCAATGGCGCCAACAGCCTGGAGGAAGTCGCGGAGAGACGTCGCCGCGCCATTCCAGCCGGACGCTTCGGAAGCCCGGAAGAATTCGGCGCCTTCTGCGCGTTCATTTGCAGCGTTCATGGCGGCTACCTCACCGGCCAGAACCTGCTGCTCGACGGCGGTGCCTATCCGGGCACCTTCTAAGCGTTCCCGACCGACAATCGCCGACGACAAGAAAAGGCACCCTGTAGAGGGTGCCTGATAGCAGAACCTGGAAAGTGATCAACCTTCTAGGGTTTGCTTCAACGCTGCGAGTCCCCCCTTGTAGATCTCTTCGAACATCGCTTCGGCTTCCGCCTCACTGATGCCATCGGGCGTGAAGGAACCGAACCACTCGACTTTGCTGCCATGGCCATTGGCGAGTACACGCAAGGTGGCCTGGTAATCGCGAACCGGAGCTGGGCCCTGGAGGATGGTGTAGGTGTAGCTGCGTTCACTTTCGCTGAAAGCCAGCAGGCGTTCGATGATGGTCTTGCCTTCGATGCTCTGCAGCGTGCGGATGCGACCACCTTCGCTCAGAGCGCTCTTGGGAATGTACGGCAGCCAGTCAGGCAGTGAATCGAAGCCACCAATCAGTTGCCAGACCTGATCGGCGCTGACGTGAAGGTCTATGGAGGCGTAGGCGTTGCTCATGGACTTATCTCCCGGGGCGCTGGCCCCTGAAATCGATCGAGAATTTTTGGAGCCAGGCCCGGCTGACCGCAGGGCCTGGCGAGGTGCTTAGTTGGCAGGTACCGGTGCCTGGGCCGCGATCAGGCCCTGCTCGCGCAGCGCTTGCCAGAAGGCCGCCGGAATCGAGGCCGACAGGGCGGCATGATCCTCATTGGCGTGCAGCACCCGGGTGGAACCAGGAATCACCGCCACCACAGCAGGGTTTGCCAAGGCAAATTGCAGGGCGGCTGCCTTGATGTCGACACCATGATGCTGCGCCACGTGGCGGATGCGTTCGAGCTTGGCCAGAACCGGAGCCTGCGCCTTCTGGTACTCGAAATGCTCACCACCGGCAGTCACGCCGGAGCTGTAAGGGCCACCGACCACGATCCCGACGCCTTGCGCAGCCGCCGCCGGCATCACCCGTTGCAGTGCACGCTCGTGATCCAGCAACGAATAGCGACCGGCAAGGAGGAAGCCATCGGGTTGCGGCTCTTCGAGGTCGAGAGTGAGTTCGATGGGTTCGACACGGTTAACACCCAGGCCCCAGGCTTTGATCACACCCTCTTCCCGCAATCGGGTCAGGACTCGGAAGGCACCTTTGCGCGCAGTCTCGAAGCGCTCGAGCCACTCATCGCCGTAGAAGTCCTGGGCGATGTCATGGATCCAGACGATATCCAGGCGGTCTGTCTGCAGGCGCTTGAGGCTTCCTTCGATGGCACGCAGGGTGCCATCGGCTGTGTAGTCGTTGACGATGCGGTTCTTGTTGCCGTGCTCGAACAGCCCGCTCTTTTCACCCAGTTCGCGGCTGGCCGGGTCCTCCAGTTCGTCGAGGATGATGCGGCCAACCTTGCTGCTCAGCACATATTGATCACGCGGGCGACCGGCCAGGGCGGCGCCCAGGCGGGATTCGGAGAGGCCGGCGCCGTAAAACGGTGCCGTGTCGAAGTAGCGCACACCGTTGTTCCAGGCAGCATCGACGGTGGCCTTGACCTCTTCCTCGGTCACTGCGCGGAACATGTTGCCCAGCGGAGCAGTACCGAAGCCAAGGGGATGAGTGATCAGAGACTTGAGGTTCATGGGGCTTCTCCTGATTCAGTGGTTGAAGGAGTCGGTTCGTTCTCCTGTGGGCTCATCCTATGGGCAGCCACATGAGACCGTCCAAGTCATAATTCGACACAGTTGAGACCTGCGAGGTCTTTCGCCTTCAGAACGCGACTGCGCGGCGCCGTTATCCGGACGGGCCGCGCAGCCAAGGCATGAAACGGAGTCAGGAACCCGGACGCGCGCCCCGTTCAGGTGCGCTCCCGGTAGTCGATCAAGCTGGAGAAGAGCGCCAGCAGCGCCGCCATCACCACGAAGAAGATCAGGGCGAGGAAGTAGGAGCCACTGAACTCCACGATAAGACCGATCAGGATGGGCACTACAACACCGGCCATGTTTCCACAGAAGTTCATGGTGCCGGCCAGCACGCCGGTTTTCGCCGGGCCGCCGATGATCGCGGGCAGGCACCAGTACATGCCGCACCACCGGATGAAGAACATCGCCACACAGAGCAGACCGATCACCAGCGGCGCGCTCGAAACGTAAGCCGCCCCCAGGATGCAGGCAGCTGCCACCAGGGCCGAGCCGCTGAACATGCTGCGCATCACCAGGTTCGGCGAGGCACCAGCGGACTTCCAGCGATCGCCGATCCAGCCGCCGATCAGCTCACCCACGAAGCCGCACATGAAGATCAGGAACGTCGCGCCACCCATCGCCGAGATGTCCAGGCCGTGGGCCTTGTGCAGGTAGCTCGGCATCCAGGTCAGCAGCCCGTAGAAGACGCTGAGAACACAGCTGTATCCCGCGAACATGGCGAGAATGGAGCGATCCTTGAGCAACACGCGCAGGGGTGGGTTGTGTTCACGACGCCCACGCTGGGCATTGGCGTTGGCCGAAGTGATGTGCTCCAGCTCGGCCTCGTTGACGCCAGCATGCTCGCTCGGATGATTGCGGATGTACTTCCACGCCAGGACCCCGGCGAGGACGGTGCCGACGCCTGCCACCACAAAGGCCATCCGCCAGGAGCCCAGCCAGGCGATCAGTCCGGAAATGATGATGGCGCCCAGGGCGCTTCCCAACGGCGCGCCGCCATCCACCAGGACTGCACCTCGACCGCGCTCGTTCGGGGTTAGCCAGGCGCCATTGAGCTTGGCGCCCGCCGGCATGATCGGTGATTCGGCAACGCCCAGGCCGATACGCGTGGCCAGTAGCACCAGCCAGTTATGCGACGCCGCGCCCAGGGCCTGGAACAGCCCCCAGGCAACGGTAGCGACGCCGATGATCCCGCGGGTCTGGTAGCGGTCCAGCAGCAGGCCGCCGGGAATCTGCATCAACGCATAGGACCAGAAGAATGCGCTTAGCAGCAGACCTTCCATGGCCGGCGAGAGATTGAACTCAGGAGCGATCAGCGGCAGGGCCACCGACAACGACGCCCGGTCGATGTAGTTGATGGCAGTGAGCAGCAGCATGATCAGGAAGATGCGCCAGCGCACGTTGGTGGGCCGGAGTGCATCCACCGCTTGCACGGAAATCGCTTCAGGGGACGGTGTTTTCATGGTTCGTCTCATTTTTGTGATTGTCGGGTCGAGAAAGGTCACACCAGCCCACTGGAACGGAGTGGCTAGTCAGCGCGAAAGAGGAATGGAGGAGTGGGCGGAACAACTTTTTAATTCACAAAGCCGTCCCTGCCTAATGAGACTTCATGATTGGGAGATAACCGATCCTGATCATCTTCCAGAACAATCTGAATCCCCCGTAAAGCAACGAAGACAACTCATGGCGGATAACTTTCGGTTATCTGCAGATCAGCTCTTTTCATTTGGAAGTGCGGGCACGGATTTGTAGCTTCCATCTCGAAGTTGCCCTTCCCCAACCCACAACACTCGACCAACAAAAAAGGGAAAAACCATGAGTGCAGAGCGCCTTTCACCCGCCCTTCATCTGCTGCCGGTTTCGCTGGCCTGATCCGAACCTTTCGTACCTGACGTCGCCGGCACGGCTCACCCCTGCCCTGGCGGATTGCTCACGAGGCTGCCATGAACCATTTCCAGTTCTACTTCCCCACTATCCTGAAATCCGGCAACGGCCTGGCCCACAAGGCTGGCCAACTGCTCAAGCCCTACCTGCGCGAAAAGCTGCTGGTCATTACCGATGAAGGCCTGATCAAGTCAGGTGTTCTCGAAGGTTTCTTCCAATCCCTGGTCGACGCACAGATCCCCTACGAGGTGTTTTCCGGCGTCGAGCCCAACCCTAGTACCGAGGTGCTCGACCAGGCCGTGGCCTTCCTCCGGGAGAACGGTTGCGACGCAGTGATAGGTGTCGGCGGAGGCAGCAGCATCGACACCGCCAAGGGTGTTGCAGCCATGGCCACCAACAGCGGCAACATCCTGGACTACGAGGGCTATGACCGTCTCCCGAACGTCCCCCTGCCGATCTTCGCTATCCCGACCACGTCCGGTACCGGCAGCGAATGCACGGCATCCACGGTATTTACCAACAAGCAGACGCTGTTCAAGACGGTCATCATCAGCCCGCTGCTGTTTCCCAAGCTGGCGATACTCGACGCTGAACTGACCTGGAAGCTGCCGCCGGCCATTACCGCCGCAACCGGCATGGATGCGCTGACCCACGCCATCGAATCCTACGTCTCCAAGCAGGCCAACCCGGTCAGCCAGGCCCTGGCGATCCAGGCAATCCGCATGATCAGCAGCAGCCTGCGCAAGGCCTACTTCGTTGGCAACGACAGCGAGGCCCGGGAAAGCATGCTGCTGGGCTCCTTCCTCGCTGGCGTCGCCTTCGCCCAGTCGAAGCTGGGCAATGTGCATGCGATTTCCCACACCTTCGGCGGCGTCTTCAACATTCCCCATGGCATTGCCAACGCCACGCTGCTGCCCTACGTGATCGGCTTCAACCTGCCGGCCTGTCCGGAGAAGTTCCGCGACATCGCCATCGCCATGGGCCAGGACACCAGCGGCCTCGACGACCTGGCTGCCGCGCGCAAGGTGGTGGATTTCGTGATGGAGATGAATGCCGCCCTGGGTATACCGGACAACATCAAGGACCTGGGCGTGAGCCTGGACTTCTTGCCGCAGATGATCAGCGACTCCATGCGCAGCGGCAACGTACTGGTCAACCCGCGCCTCACCACCGCCGCAGACATCGAATCCATCATCACCCGCGCCTACCACGGCACTCACTGAGTGCCGCGGACCGGCACAACCCGAGGACCCCTGATCATGTTTTATGAAATGCGTACCTACACCATCCAGATCGGCAAGATGAAGGAGTATCTGCAGCACTTCGAGGCCGAAGGCTTGCCGGTGATCTCCCGCTACACCCGGCTGGTGGGCTGGTGGTACACCGAGATCGGCGAGCTGAACCAGGTAGTGCACATCTGGGCCTACGAGAGCCTGGACGACCGCATCAAGAAGCGCGCCGCGCTATACGAAGACCAGGACTGGCTGACCCGATTCGTGCCCAAGGCCTTCCCGATGCTGATAAAGCAGGAGTCCAAGCTGCTGATGCCGGCGGCCTTCTCACCCATCCGCTAGTTTCTGGAGTGCGCCGGGCGCCGCGCGCTACGCGTGGCGCCCTCAGCGACAGGCCAGTAGCTCGTCCACCAGCAAACGCGCAGCCGGCGACAGCTCGGTTCCGGTGCGGCTGACCGCGCCGAAAGGCTCGACCAGTGCGCGCAGGCAAACCGGCAATTGCACGAGCATGCCGAAGCCTTTGGCAAACTCGGCCACCTCCCGCGGAATCACCGCTACGAGGTTCGGGTCTTCTTGCAGCAGCATCATGGTGGCGAAGGTCGACGAGGTTTCCAGCGGGTAACGCGGTACCTCGAGGCCCGCCTCACTGAGCTCACGTTCCAGGGCCTGGCGCATCGGCGTATTTACCGGGTAGACGATCCAGCGGTAGTTGCTGAGCTCCTTGATATCCAGTTGGCCAGCGCCCGCAAGTGGGTGATTGCGGGTGGCGACCACCGACAACGGTTCATCGCTGAGGGCCACGCTCTGGTAAGCACTGGCTCTTTGGCTGACGCCGGTGCGGCAGATGGCGATATCCAGGCGCCCCTCGTCGAGCAGCCCGAGCAGACTGGCACTGGTGTTTTCCACCACCTCCACCGACAGCGTCGGCTGCCTCTGTCGCAGTCGGCTCAGTGCCCGGCTCAGCAGGGGCACCGCCCCCATGATCACGCCCACGGAAAGCCGACCGCCCTCGCCTTGCATAATGCCCATCACCTCTTCCCGCAGATGTGACAGGTCGCTGTAGATCAGCCGCGCATAGCGCGTGATGCAACGCCCGACGTCGTTGGGCACCAGCCCCTTGGGTTGCCGCTCGAACAGCGGCATGCCGAGGATGGATTCGATCTCCCGCAGGACCTTGGTCGCCCCCGGCTGGGAAATCGCCATCTCTTCGGCCGCCTTGTGCAGCGAGCCATGGTTGTCCAGTTCAATTAGCAATCGCAGCTGTTTCAGGCGAAGCCGGGCGGCGATGTTTTCCAGGGACGGGAACATGGTGGATTTCTCGGGGGAAAGGCAAGAATTATAACTAACAGAGTCAGGCGATCTTTGCTTTCACTGAAATACATAATTGCCAAAAGATCACGAACCTGACAACTCGCAAGTCAACCTGGCTTGACCGATAACAAAGCATGATCAGGTAATCCAACTTTTTCATTAGGCGGCTGAAAAGCAACTCGCTAGAGTCGACACGCAACAACTCTTTTATGTACCGAAGATGAAGATGCTCCGCACCGAAGTTCCTTCAATGTCTTCTTCGTTTGAAAAGTGCCACCTGACAACTGACCGCTCCCTGATCGCCGATGAATTGGCGAGCCCAGGCCCGACGCACTAGGCTGATTCGGGATGAGGCCGCGCACGTCGGAATCAGGCGCGCGTACCTGCTAGCACCATTTCGCGGAAGTCGCCGACGATCGGCCGCAGATCGACTCGGTGCCAGGCAGCCCAGAGTTCGATGTCCTGGTTCAGCCAGGGCAGTTCACGCAGTACGACGTTCTCGTTGCCTTCACCTTTGATGCTCTGCTGTATCAGCGCCAGTCCCAGGCCCGCGGACACCAGCCCCAGGGCACTGAGTGGTTCGGCCGCTGCCAGCCTGATCTGCGGAGTGAAGCCGGCTTCTACGCAGCTGGCGAGGAAGCTCTCGCGTTTGTGCTGCAGCAGGTTGCTCTCGACCATGATCCAGTCCTGCCCGTGCAGGTCCGCGGGCTCAATGCTGGCCTTTCCCGCCAAGGGGTGCTGGGCCGGGAGTGCGAGATGCAGCGGGTCTCTGAACACCGACGCGGCGAGCAGTTCCGGGTCGTCGGCTGCTGGCGGCTCGCAAACCAGGGCGATATCCAGGCTACGTTGGCGCAGCCCTTCGAACTGCTCCTGCACAGAAAGGTTGTACAGCGCGATGTGGATGCCGGGACGCTGCTCACGCACCGTACGCAGCGCCTCAGGCAACACACCGCCGTGGATGGCATGGCTGACGTAACCAATGCACAGGCCGCCCTCCTCGCCTCGCCCCAGTCGTCGCCCGAGGGATTCCAGGCGCTCGGCGTGCTTGAGCAGCGCCTTGGTTTCATGGAGGAAAGTCCTGCCATCGCGGGTCAGGCGCAACCGCTGCTGGCTGCGTTCGAACAGTTGCAAGCCGAGGCGGTCCTCCAACTGCGCGATCTGGCGGCTCAAGGGGGACTGGGAAATATGCAGGTGTTCTGCCGCGCGGCCGACGTGTTCGACTTCGGCGACCGCGACGAAATAGCGAAGTTGTCTGAGATCCAGCACATGACCTCCGAGGACTTAAGTATGACGAATCAGGACGTGGACGGTCTTATACGCCGATTCTAGGATGCCGCCCAGACCCCATTGATCACCGGTAGCCAACAGCGCTGCCTACCCTTCAGAGGACCCGAAACATGAAAATCGACCTGAGCGGCAAGACTGCCATCATCAGCGGCTCCACCGGCGGCATCGGCCTGGGCATCGCCCGCAGCCTGGCAATGGCGAACGCCGACGTTGTAATCGTCGGCCGTACCGCGGCAGCGGTAGACGAGGCGGTTGCTGGCATCACGGCCAGCGGCGGCAAGGCACGCGGAGTGGTGGCCGACCTGGGAACCGCCGCAGGCGCCGAGGTGCTGTTCGCCGCCGAATCCAGCGCCGACATCCTGGTCAACAACCTGGGGATCTACAACGAAGTGGACTTCTTCGAGACCGATGACGAAGAGTGGACCCGCTTTTACGAGATCAACGTGCTCTCAGGGGTGCGCCTGGCGCGTCACTACATTCCCACGATGGTAGAGCGGAAATGGGGCCGGGTGATTTTCCTGTCGTCCGAGTCCGGAATCGCCATTCCCGCCAACATGATCAATTACGGCGTTACCAAGAGCGCCAACCTGGCCGTTTCCCACGGCCTGGCCAAGCGCCTTTCCGGCACCGGGGTCACGGTCAATGCGATCCTTCCCGGCCCTACCTTCACCGAGGGCGTGGCCACGATGGTCGCCGACGCCATGCGTGAATCCGGACGCAGCGCACGGGAAGAAGTGGACGCTTTCGTCCGCAGGGCGCGTCCCAGCTCCATCATCCAGCGCGCTGCCGAGGTAGAGGAAGTTGCCAACCTGGTGACATACGTGGCATCACCGCTGTCCTCGGCAACCACCGGCGCCGCCCTGCGTGTGGACGGCGGTGTAGTGGACAGCCTGGCAATCTGACGGCTGGAACAGGTGCCAGGGTGACCAGCGGCTAGGCTTTGCAGGTGCTGCACCCGCTGAGTCGATGGAGAAGGTCATGCCTGCCAAGCCCAATATCCTGCTGGTCCACGGCGCCTGGGGCGATGCCTCGCACTGGCGCTACCTCATTCCCCTGCTGCTGGATGCCGGGTACTCGGTCAGTGCGGTACAGAATCCCCTGACCGCCCTGGCTGACGACGTGGCGCGCACCCGCAAGCTCGCCGAGTCCCTTGGCGGGCCCACCTTGCTGGTCGGGCACTCCTACGGTGGAGCGGTCATCTCCGGCGCCGGCCATGCAGCCAATGTCGTGGGGCTGGTGTTCGTCGCCGCCTTCGCGCCGGATGAGGGCGACAGCCTGGGTGGCATCTTCGCCCGCGCCGAACCACCGCAAGGTGCCGGCGGCATCCGTCCGGATCAGGAAGGTTTTCTCTGGTTGGCGGGCGACAGCTTCCACGCCAATTTCTGCGCCGACCTTCCCGAGCGGGACGCCCAGGTCATGTCGGTCACGCAGAAACCCATTGCCGCGCGCTGCTTCGAAGACAAGGCCGGAGCGCCGGCCTGGCGTGGTAAACCCAGTTGGTATCAGGTGTCATCCGGCGATCAGATGATCCCGCCTGCCACCCAGGCCTGGATGGCCGAGCGCATCCAGGCCCGGAAGACCATCACCCTGGATGCCAGCCACGCATCGCTGGCATCGCGCCCCAGGGAGATATTCGGGTTGATCGAAGAAGCGGTGAAAGCGCTGTAGCCGCCCCTCACCCATTCATCGGCGCATCGGGATTGTTGATCGCATAGAGGTAACAGTCCGCCATGCTGTGGTCACCCGCGAAGCTGCTGTAGCTGGCGGTAAAGGTCACGGCCAGGCCGAGGTGCTGGTAGACCCAGGAGTCGGTCACGCCCGGCGGGACTTCCGGAACCAGATCGCTGTCGTTCACCACACGGTAGGTGGGGATGTTCAGGCCGTTGTAGTAGGCGGCGAAATTCGGGTCGACCACGCGCGGGCTGGCGAAGTTGTAGTGCTGCAGCGGCTGGTCCGGCCATTGGGTATGCAGGTCGAGCACCGCCAGGCTGGACAGCGCGCTTCCCAGGCTGTGGCCGCAAACCCAGAGGTCGCCACCCGGTTTCAGGCCGTCCAATGCTTGCAGGGCCTGATCGCGCAGGGAGGTGTATAGCTTGAGGAAGCCCGCATGCACCTGGCCTATGCCCGACTGCCAGGGGTATTCGCTCTGCGTGACGTCCAGGTCATCCACCCAGTCCTGGGCCGATTCGGTACCACGAAACACCAGGTACACCGCACCGCTGGGGTCACTGACGGCAAAGCCGAAGGGCTCGGACTCGTTGATGTACTTCAGTTCGCTGAGGATGCTCCAGACCGGCGCAGAAAAACTCCAGCCACTCATGCTCGGGGGCTGCCAATTGAAATCGGAAGGTTTGCGCGGCTTGTCCTGCTGCAGCCATTGCTCGTACTGGTCGTAGGCCGCTTCCACCAGGTTGGCGCATTGCAGCGCCTGGGTCAGGGAAAACGCAGCGGGAAAATACATGGGAAGACTGGGCATGGTGGCCTCCTTGCCAATGAGTTGTGGGGTTCCACTCTAGACCAAGGCTGCCTTGCGTACAGCGGTATCCGTCCGTATTTCGATTTCGCGTTGCGTTCACTTGTGGGCGGTTTTACTCCTGTGTGAATCCCAATAAGCTCGCTTGAGTTAATGAGCAGGACTCACCAATGAAACCCGTATCCGCCGCTGATCTGAACATCTTCCTGAGCATCGCCGCCCACCTCAGTTTCAGCCGCGCGGCCGTCGAACTCGGGCTCTCGCCTTCGGCCCTCAGCCATGCCCTGCGCGCCCTGGAAGAACGCCTCGGGGTGCGCCTGTTCAACCGCACTACTCGCAGCGTGGCGCTCACCGAAGCAGGCGAACGCCTGTACGCCCGCATCAAGCCGGCCTTTCGCGATATCGACGACGCCCTGGAAGACCTCAACCAGTTCCGCGACTCGCCTTCCGGCACCCTGCGCATCAATGCCGGCCGCGCCGCCGCACAGTTGGTGCTGCTGCCGCTGGCCAGCCGTTTTCTCGAGGCGTACCCGGATGTGAACCTGGAAATCTCCGCCGACGATGCGCTGGTGGATGTCGTATCCGCGGGGTACGACGCGGGCGTGCGCTTCGGCGAACGCCTGGAGGCCGATATGGTTTCCCTGCCCATCGGGCCCTATATGCGCTCGGTGGTGGTGGCGACACCCAGCTTCTTCGATCGTCATCCCGTGCCACAGAAACCCCAGGACCTCCACGGGCTACCCTGCATCCGCCATCGCTTTCCCAGCGGCAACTTCTACCGCTGGGAGTTCGAACGCGGGGGCATGCAACTGGAAATCGAAGTGGACGGTCCCCTCACCCTGGGTGACGTGGGCCTCATGGTCGGTCCGGCACTGCAGGGCGTCGGGCTGGCTTACGTATTCGAGGAAATGGTGGCCGACCATGTCGCCGAAGGGCAGCTGGTGCAGGTACTGGAAGACTGGTGCCCCTTCTACCCCGGCCTGCACCTCTACTACCCCAGCCGGCGCCAGGTGCCGGCGGTGCTCAAGGCCTTCATCGAGTTCGCGCGGGCGGCAAGGCAGGAACCTTGACCCCAGGGCCGGTGCGCGTGGCGCACACCGAAAAGCAAAGGCCGAACCCATTGGGCCCGGCCTTCACCTTTATCCAGTTCGCATCGCTTCCGAAGCAGGTGCGCGTGGCGTACGCTACGTCCAGCACCCAGCCTCTCCGGTAGGGTGCGCCGTGCGAACCACGAACGTACCCACCAGGCTCAGCCTTCTATTATCAGCGCAGCGGCTGCCCCTTCATCTCCGGCATGCGGATGTAGACCACCAGGCTCACCAGGCTCACCGCTACCAGGTAGATCCAGAACAGGTGGCCGTAACCGGCGCCCGAGATGGCGGTCATGATGTACGGCGAGGTGCCACCGAACAGGGTGACCGACAGTGCGTAGGGCAAGGCGATGCCAGTGACCCGCACCTCAGCCGGGAACTGCTCGGCCATGGTCACGGCGGAAGCCGCGCCGAAACCGGTCATGATCACCATGGAAATGGTCTGCAACAGGGCAACTTCCGCCAGGCTGATGCCCTGGTAGAGCAGGCCGAAGCTCGGCCAGGCCCAGAGGATCGACGCGGCGGCGAAGGCGATCAGCATCGGCCGGCGACCAATGCGGTCTGCCAGCATCCCGGCCAGCGGCAGCAACAGCAGCGACACGCCCACGGCGATCACGCCGGCCAGTAGCGTCTCGCGGATCGGCATGCCGGTCACCAGATGGACCTGCGAGGGGTAGCTCACCATCCACACGTAATTGAGCAGGTTGCCCGCCATGGCCACGCCGATCACCCGCAGCACGTCCTTGCGGTGTTTGGTGAAGATGTCGCGGATCGGACGCTTCTCGACGGCAGCCTTGGCCACGCGGGACTTGAACACTTCGGTTTCCTTCACCGACAACCGAATCCACAGGGTCAGCACACCCATCAGTGCGGCAATGACGAACGCCACGCGCCAGCCCCAGTCTTCCAGGGCCGTGTCGCTACCCACCGAGGCCAGCACGACACCGAGCAGGAAGGAAACCAGCGTGCCGGCGTTGATCGCGAACCACTGCCAGGAGCCCGCAAAGGCGCGCCGATTGGACGGCGCGGATTCGATGAGGAATGCCGAAGCGGAACCGAATTCACCTCCGGCAGAGAAGCCCTGGGTCAGGCGTGCCAGCACCAGGATGATCGGCGCGGCGATGCCGATGCTTTCGTAGTTCGGGCAGACGCCGATTACCAGCGAGGCCACCGACATCAGCAGGATCGACAGGGTCAGGCCCTTCTTGCGGCCGTAGCGGTCGGCGAACACGCCGAGCACCGCGCCGCCAATGGGTCGCATGAGGAAACCTACGGCGAACACCGCCAGCACCGAGAGCAGCGCGGTCAGGCTGTTGCCGGCCGGGAAGAATTGCTTGGCGAGGATGGATGAGAAGGTGGCGTAGATCACCCAGTCGGTGTACTCGACTATGGTGCCCAGGGTTGCCGCCACGATGGCTTTCTTCTCGGTCCGGGTCAGTTTTCGGCCCTCGGAGGCCGTGGCAGTGGCTGGGCCTGTTTCAGGCATGAGACCACCAATCGCACTATTGTCGTTATTCATTGCATCGCTCCCGTGAGCACACTTTTTGTTGTTGATCGCCCGAAGGCGTTCTCTTCTGGTTAGCGAGCAAGATGCAGCGACACGCGGGGCTGGTGAAGCGAGATTTCCGCCCTGTTCGCTTGAGTTTAATTCAACTTAAGGAGTAGGCATGACGGCCAGTGCAGGCCATTGGACGCTTGATATTTTTTCAAGCGACGGCAGCTGAAAATTCCTTTGAAGACACAGCGTCGAATGCCCAACCTGCCCCCAACGCCCGGGTCGACGAACAAGAACTGCACCCACTCATGATCCGGGCCTTGAACTGAGGAGACTCGAAGCATGTTCCTGAAAGTTGAGAGCTACATCGGCGGACGCTGCCTGGCGCCGGCCGGTGGTCGCTACGTCGACAAGTTCGACCCGCGCACCGGCGAGAAGCTGGGCGAGGTCGCCAACAGCGGTCCCGAGGAAGTGGAACTCGCTATCCAATCTGCCCAGGAAGCGCTGCCCGCCTGGCGCGACATGCGCCCCTCCGAGCGCGGTCGCATCCTGGTGGAGCTGGCGCGCATCGTTCGCCACAGCGAAGACCGCCTTGGCAAGCTGGAGAGCGCCGAAACCGGCAAGCCTGGCCGCGAGATGGCCACGCTGATGGACCTCACCGCCCAGTACTTCGAGTTCTATGCCGGCCTGGTCAATGTCATGGACGGCGAAGTGATCAACCAGGGCCCGAACTACCACGTCTATACCCGCCGCGATCCGTTCGGCGTGATCGGCGCCATCCTGCCCTGGAACGCCCCGCTGCATCAGGCCGCACGGGCCATCGCCCCGGCGCTGGCCACCGGCAACACCGTGGTCGCCAAACCCTCCGAGCACACCTCCGCGTCCCTGGTGGAACTGGCGCGCATCGCCGTGGAGGAAGCCGGCCTGCCTGCCGGCGTGTTCAACGTGATCGTCGGCAAGGGCAGCGTCATCGGCCCGGTGATGGCGCGCCATCCACTGATGCGCAAGATCTCCTTCACCGGCGGCATCACCGCAGGCCAGGAACTCGGCCGAATCGCCGCCGAACGCATCCTGCCGCTGACCCTGGAACTGGGTGGCAAGTCGGCCAATATCGTCTTTGATGACGCCGACCTCGACGCCGCCGCCAAGGGCGCCACCACAGCTTTCACCTGGAACAGTGGCCAGTGGTGCTGCGCTGGTACCCGCCTGCTGGTGCAGGAAGACGTCCACGACCGCTTCGTCGAGAAGCTGGTGGCCGAGGTCGCGGCACTGCGTGTCGGCCCGGACTTCGACTCCACCTCCGGCCCCATCACCACCAAGGCGCAGTTCGAGAAGATCCAGAGCTACTTCGAGGTCGCCGCGCGTGATGGCCTGAAGCCAGCCATCGGCGGCAAGGTGGCCAGCGGCGCGAACCTGGGCAATGGCTGGTACATCGAGCCCACCGTCTACACCGGCGTGACCAACGACATGACCCTGGCCAGGGAAGAAATCTTCGGCCCCATCCTCTGCGTCATTCCCTTCAAGGACGAGGCCGACGCCCTGCGCATCGCCAATGACAGCGAGTTCGGCCTGGGCGCCGGTATCTGGAGTCGCGACATCGGCCGCGTCCACCGCGTCGCCGCGGGTCTTGAGGCTGGCCGTATCGTGGTCAACGAATACAGCGGTGGTTTCGTCCAGACCCCCTGCGGTGGGTTCAAGCAAAGCGGCTATGGCCGCGAGCAAGGCATCGACGCCCTCTCCCACTACACCCAGTTGAAGTCGGTGATCATTCGGCTTTGAAGCCAACCCCACCGCAAAACAAAACCCCGCCTGGTGCGGGGTTTTGTTTGTGCTTGGGAACCGGGGTGCTTCGATGCTTCTCTAGGGGGTGGATAGCGCTCTTCTCATCCACCACCGATGCCCAGCTGAACCGCAAATGGTGGAAGTAAAGAGCGACTTCCACCCTTGCGATCTGTCCTCACCAGAGCGGCAAGGTGTAGGTCACGATCAAGCGGTTCTCATCGATATCCGGCCCGAAGTTGCTGCGTACCGTCGCATTGCGCCACTTGAGGCCGAGGTTCTTCAGCGGTCCGCCCTGCACTACATAGGCGATGTCGGTGTCCCGTTCCCATTCCTTGCCCTCGTCCACGCGGTTGGCAACGTCTACCCCATCGCCGGAAAGGTAGCGCGTCATGAAGGTCAGCCCAGGTACGCCCAGCGAGGTGAAGTCGAAGTCATAGCGGGCCTGCCAGGAGCGTTCGTCCTCGTTGCCGAAGTCGTTGACCTGCACCAGATTCACCAGGTAGCCGTCGGCACCGCTGACGTAGGCAAAGCCGGTGTCACCGGACATGCGCTGATAGCCGAGCCCAAGGGCATGGGGGCCACGCTTGTAGGTGAACATCGCCCCAAGCGCGCGGTTGTCGACGTTGCTGCCGCCGTCGTCCTGGCTCTGCGCCCAACGCAGGTCCGACTTGATGGAGCCGGCCCCGCCCAGGTCCAGCAGGTGGCCAAGGGTGAAGTAGTGCTGGCGGTAGACGCCGTCCAGTGCGCCGTAGTGATAGGAAGTGGTCAGGGCTGGCGTCCATTTGTAAGTGGCACCAGCGAAGTCCAGTGCATCGCTGGTCTTGTGGCGGCCCAGGACAATGTTCCGCGCCCCGCCGTTGAACACCTGCATCTCCTCGTTATCGGACGAATTACGCAGGTTCACCCGGTCGATACGGCCGAGGTCCAGGTTCAGATCCTGGACTTGCGCACTGCTCAACCACGCCCCCCGGAAGGTCTGTGGTAACAGACGGCTGTCATTGGAAAGGGCAATGGGCAGCTTGGGCTGCAGGGTGCCAACCTTCAGCAAGCTGCTGGAAACGCGCACCTTGGCGGTCAGCCCCAGTTCGCCGTACTCGTCCTGGGCACGATTAGGCTTTTCGCGATCGGATTGCAGCAGGCCGGTGCCAGTGCGGTCCGGGCTGGAATCGAGCTTCACTCCCAGCAAGCCGAGCGCATCGACGCCAACACCGACCGGGCCTTCAGTAAAGCCCGATTCATAACGCAGCAGGAATCCCTGGGCCCACTCCTCGGCCTTGCTTTGCGGGGCGCCGTCCTGGCGGAAATCACGGTTGAAGTAGAAGTTGCGCAATTCCAGGCTGGCCTTGGAATCCTTGATGAAATCGGCGCTGGCGGTGCCGTTGGCACCCAGGGTCAGGCCGAAGAGCGCGAACAGGGTCTGCGGACCAATGCGATTGGCCCGGTTGGGAGTGGTCATGGAGCGGCTCTCTTTTGTTGTTGTGGTACGTCCGGGGCCGATGCTAGGAACCTGCCGGAGGCCGCGACAAACGATTAAAACAGGCCTTTCGCTTGAGATTTACTCAATCAGAACTAGAGTAAGATTCCGCGCCTTTTCACCTGTCACACAAGAAGATCCGGAAGATGGACAGACTGCCGCCACTCAATGCCGTACGGGCCTTCGAGGCCGTCGCCCGGCACCTCAGCATTACCCTTGCCGCCGACGAACTGAACGTCACTCCCGGCGCCGTCTCACGGCAGATCCGCGCACTGGAGGAGTACATGGAGCAGCCGTTGTTCCTACGTGGGCATCGGCAGATCACCCTCACCCCGGCTGGCGAGCAGTACTTCAAGGCGGTAGCACGGATCATCGAAGAGCTGCGCAGCGCCACCCGCAAACTCAAGCGCCCGGCCAAGCGCCGGCAGATCAAGGTGCGCGCCTATACCACCTTCGCCATGCAATGGCTGATTCCAAGGCTCGCCAGCTTCCACCAGGAGAACCCCAAGATCGAGGTGCTGCTCACTGCCTCCCTGGACCCGGTGGACTTCCACAAGGAAGACCTGGATGCCGCCATCCGCCTCGGTAACGGCGACTGGCCCAACTGCAACTGCCATGTGCTCAGCGACAACATCCTCGCCCCGGTGTGCAGTCCCGCGCTGCTCGACATCGGCCCCGGCCTGGAGGAACCAGCCGACGTGGCCGAATACACCATGCTCCACTCCATCGCCCGCCCGGACGACTGGAGCCACTGGCTGCAAGCCACCGGCGTGGGCAGCGCGGTGGATGCGCGGGCCGGCATGACCTACCAGAGCTCATCGATGGCCTATGCAGCGGCCGCCGGCGGCCAGGGCATCGCCATCGCCCAGTTGTTCCTGGTGGAGAAGGAACTGCGCGAAGGCACCCTGGTGCGACCGTTCCCGCAGACCGTGGACATGGGCGCGTACACCTATTACCTGCTCACCCCCAGACACCGGCCGGAAAGCGAGGACATGACCACCTTCCGCCTCTGGTTGCTGGAGCAGGCACGCCAGACCCGCCAGGCCGCTTGAGTTTTCCTCAACGCTTCCAGGCTCAAAAGTGCTTTGTCCGCGTCGCTTGCGGCTTCCTAGGATGGTTCCCCTTCACCCGAGCACGGCTGAAGATCCGTCCGTTGAACTGGAGCGACAAAAATGAACGAGAGCATCGGTTTCATCGGCCTTGGCGCCATGGGCCAGAGAATGGCGCGACACCTGCTGGACCACGGCTTCGGCCTGGAACTCTGCGACAGCAACCCACAAGCCCTCGAGCCCCTGCTGCAACGCGGCGCACGTAGTCACGCCTCGCCTCGAGCCGTGGCCGATGCCGCGCAAGTGGTGCTGGTCTGCGTGCCGACGCCGGAGATAGTCGAGCAGGTGGTACTGGGTGAGAACGGTGTCATCCATGGCGAGACCGTACGCGTGCTGGTGGACCACTCAACCACCGGCCCGAGTGTCGCCCGCCGCCTCGACCAGGCGCTGAAGGCACGCGGCATAGCGACCCTGGACGCTCCTCTGGCCGGCGGCGTCGCCGGAGCCGAAGCCGGCACCCTGTCGGTGATGGTGGGAGGACCTGCGGAAGCCTACGGGCGTTGCCAACCGGTTTTCGCCGCGTTCGGCCGCAAGGTGGTTCACCTTGGCGACACGCCCGGCCTGGGCCAGAGCCTCAAGCTGGTGAACAACATGATCGTCGGCGCGACCCTGGTGGCTACCAGCGAGGCGCTGCTGTTCGGCATCAAGGCCGGCCTCGAGCCAGGACAGATGCTGGACATCCTCAATGCCAGCACGGCGCGCAGCTACACCAGCGAACAGATCCTCGCCGGTACCGTGCTCAAGCGCGAATTCGACTTCGGCTTCCGCCTCGACCTGATGCGCAAGGACATCCGCCTGTTCCTGGCCGAGGCCGAAGGCACCGGGACGCCGGCACTGACCTGCGCGGTGGTCAAGCAGCTCTTCGACCAGGCCATCAACAGCGGCGAGCCGACCCGTGACATGACCCACGTGGTGCGAGTGCTGGAAGACCTGGCCGGGGCAAGGATCGCATCCACGCCGCCCTTGTAGGAGCGAGCTTGCTCGCGAAGCTATTGAGCCAATCTTTCGCGAGCAAGCTCGCTCCTACACAAAGCCCGATAACGACGAATCCCGGCGCATTGGCTGAGATTCCTTCACTGCACAACGTGGGGCGGGCGTAGGAGCGAGCTCTGCTCGCGAAAAAGAAACCAGCACCGGAACCATCGCCTTGCGTACTCCATCGATCCACCAACGAGGGGTGGCTGGGGCGCCGGATGGTGGATGCGAAGAGCGGCATCCAGCCCACGCAAATGGAGCCCTGCCTTTCGCGAGTAAGCTCGCTCCTACACAAAGCCCGATTGCGACGAATCCCGGCGGGTTGGCCGGGATTCTTCTTTGCTCAGGCTTCGCCCTCTACCATTGCGACTGCATGAAGCTTTCCTACGCCGCGATCACTGCCCCGCTCGCAGTCACCTCCTCTACTTCCAGTTCGCTGAAGCCCATTTCCACCAGCAACTCGCGGGAATGCTCGCCCTTGTCTGGTGCCGGTCTGTATGGCTGCTGCGCCGCCTCGGCGCTGTTCACCGGGAAGCCTGGCACCCGCAGCTCGCCGTGCCTGGGGTGCTCGATGGTGGCGAGCATGCCGTTGCTGGCCAGTTGCGGGTGTTCCAGCAGATCGCTGTAGTCGG
Organism: Pseudomonas sp. BN606; assembly: GCF_029873115.1. Lineage (NCBI taxonomy): Bacteria > Pseudomonadati > Pseudomonadota > Gammaproteobacteria > Pseudomonadales > Pseudomonadaceae > Pseudomonas > Pseudomonas sp. BN606. The sequence continues at coordinate 79,030 of NZ_SSOF01000041.1, forward strand.
CCACCCTGGCGCAGAGGATGTCCGCCTCGCGCAGGCGCTCCAGCCAGTGGGCAGTGCTACGAGTACGGAAGACCCCATTGAGGGCCTCCTGCATCTCGGCCCGATGCACCACACGCTGGGCAGAGGTGACGAAGCGCGGATCACTCGACCATTGCGGGTTGCCGAGCACGGTGCACAGTCGCTCCCAGCGATTGCCGTTGTAGGCCGCCACCATCAGCCAGCCATCCTCGGTCTGGAATGCCTCGTTTGGCGCCGAATAGGGCGCGGCACTGCCAATGGGGGTCGGCAGTTCGCCGTCACGTAGGTAGCTGCTGATGGACGACTGCTGCAACGCCAGCGCCGAATTCATCAGGCTCACGTCCAGGTGGCCGCCCTGCCCGTCCCGATGCCGGGCCTGGAGTTTGGCGAGGATGGCCATGCACGCCATGTAACCAGTCACCACATCGACCACAGGTGCCTGCACCTTGCAGGGCGGCGCGCCGGGGGTGCCGATCAGGCTCATCAGGCCGGAGTCCGCCTGGAGGATGCCATCCACTCCGGCACGGTCCGCATAGGGGCCTTGCTGGCCATAGGCGGAAATGGAGCAGTAGACCAGGGCCGGATTGATCGCTTGCGCCGCTTCGAAACCCAGGCCAAGCCGGGCCATCACGCCGGGGCGCATGCTTTCGATCAGCACATCGGCTTCTTCCAGCAGGCGCTTGGCGACAGCCAAACCCTGTGGGTTCTTCAGGTCCAGGCAGAGCCCCTGCTTGCCCCGATTGAAGCCGTGGTACAGCGCGCTGGAATCACCAACCCAGGCAGGCCCGAGGGTGCGGCCAAGATCGCCTTCGGGCGGCTCGACCTTGATCACCCGTGCTCCCATGTCTGCCAGCAGCATGGTGCAGGTGGGACCGGCAGCGATCTGGGTGAAATCCAGCACCGTCAGCCCTTGCAAGGCATTACGCAACATGGCGGCGCTCTCCCTGCTTGAAGGTTCCCTGGGCGGTGGCCAGCAACTCGCCTTCCAGCGTCTCCAGCGACGCCTCGGCGAAGTAGAGGCTGCGGCCGCTGCGATTGACCTTGCCCCGCGCGATGACGGTTCCACTGCGGGCCGCCTTCAGGTAGGCGATGTTCAGCATCACCGTCACGCCGTGAATCTCTTCCTCGTCCTCGGCGGTGTGCAGCCCGGCGTAGCCGCAGGCGGCATCGAGCAAGGTGGCGACCAGCCCACCGTGCAGCATGCCCTGCCGGTTCAGGTGCCGCGCCTCGATAGGCATACGGAACTCGGCGGCGCCTGCGGCCCAATGGACCAGTTCGACGCCAAGACTCTGCAGGAACGGATTGCGCAATTGCATGGTGATCCTCCCCGGCGCCTAGCGCCCCTTGTACTGCGGCGGACGTTTCTCGGCGAACGCCGCGCGCCCTTCCAGGCGGTCTTCGGTGTCGCGCAAAACGCCCCAGTAGAGTTCGGTCAGGCGCTGGGCGTCGGCATCGGACAGGTGCGCGGTCTGCCGCGCCAGTGACTGCAGGGCCTGGATCGCCAGCGGCGCTGCCACGGCGATCCGCTCACCCAGTTCCAGGGCACGCTGCAACAGTGCCTCAGGTGTTTGAACCAGCTCCGAGACCAGCCCGATATCCAGTGCCTTGGCCGCATCGATGCGCTGGCCGGTCAGGGCCATCTGCATGGCATGGGCCTGGGGGACCGCCTTGAGCAGACGATGCAGGCCGGACACCGCCGGTATGGAGCCCACCACCGCTTCCGGCAGGCCAAAGCTGGCATTGCCCGAAGCGATGCGCAGGTCGCATTGCAGCGCCAGCTCGAGGCCGCCACCGAGGCAGTGGCCGTTGATGGCGGCGATCAGTGGCTTGCGCAGGTCGAGGTCAGACAGATCCATCAGGCGGATGTACAGCCCGTCGTCGGCCGCCAATTCCTTGTCGAGGAACAGGGCCTCGGCATAGGACGCGTGGGATACGCGGGTGCTCTTCAGGTCAGCGCCGACGCAGAAGGCACGATCCCCCGCGCCGGTGATGATCGCGGCGCGGATATCGCGGTTGTCGCGGACGTCCACCAGGTGGCCACGCAGGGCGCGCAGGGAGTCGATGTCCAGGGCGTTGAGGGCTCCCGGGCGATCGAGGCGGATGACCGCGACAGCACCCTGGATTTCCATGTGTACGGGCATGGCGACCTCCTCAGACACTGGCCGACGACAGGCTGCGCCCGCCGCAGACGTAGAGCGTCTGGCCGGTGACGTAGGAACTGGCTGGGTCGAGGAAGAATTCCACCGCATTGGCGATGTCATCCGGCGAACCGATACGCTTCACCGGCACGGTATCTTTCAGGCGCGCCTGCACCTCCGGCTCGAAGGCCTGGAACAGCGGCGTGTCGACGATTCCGGGCGCAATGGTGTTGACGGTGATGCCCTTGGCGGCGAACTCGATGGCCAGGCTGCGGGTCAGGCTCACCACACCGCCCTTGGCGGCGGAATAGTTGGCCTGGCCGAAGCCACCCAGCCATGCCCGCGAAGACAGGTTGACGATGCGCCCGAAGCCCGCGTCCAGCATCAGCGGCAACGCCGCCCGGCAGCAGAGGAACTGCGCCCGCAGGTTGGTATCCACCACCAGGTCCCAGTCGTCCTCGGTCATCTTCAGGAAGCGCTTGTCGCGCACCACGCCGGCGTTGTTCACCAGGAAATCCAGGCGCCCGGATACTTCCCGGATCTGTGCGAAGGCGCCCTCGACGTCCGCTCCCTGGGTGAGGTCCAGCGCGATGCCGTGGGCGTCGCACCCTTCGTCCTGCAGCAGCTTGACGGCGTCCAGCAGGACAGGTGCATCGCGATCCAGCAGGTAGACGGTGACGCCCTGGCGCGCGAGGCGGGTGGCGATGCCGAGGCCAATGCCGCGAGCAGCGCCGGTTACGGCTGCCACCTGCCCTTCATGGAAACGTTGTGCAGTCATCTCACACCCCCAGTACGTGAACGGAGGACGCGGCATGGTCCACGCCAGCGATGCCGCCACCGGTGCACTGGGCAACGCCAATGCGCGGGTTATCGGCCTGGCGGCTGGTGGCACGGCCCTGCAACTGCCACATCAGCTCGACCATCTGCGCCACGCCGGTGGCACCCAACGGGTGCCCCTTGGCGAGCAGGCCGCCACTGGGGTTCACCGGCACCCGGCCGCCGAGCGCGGTAGCACCGGAATGCAGCAGCGCGACCGCTTCGCCGTGGGGCGCGAGCCCCAAGGCTTCGTAGTAGAGGAGCTCGGCGATGGTGAAGGCGTCGTGCAGCTCAACCACGCCCACGTCGCGCGGATCGACGCCAGCCTGCTCGTAGGCCTGGCGAGCAGCGCGAGCAGTGATTTCTGCGTCGAGGATGTCGTCACGAGCACCTTCGCGCAGGCCGGATACGACGATGGAGCCGAGCACGCGCACGTCCCTGGCATGGGGGCCCGGCTTGTTGCCGAGCACCAGGGCGGCGGCGCCGTCCACCTGGGACGGGCAGCACTGCAACAGCGTCAGCGGGTCGGCGATCATGCGCGAGCCCAGCACCTCCTCCAGGGTTACTCCGGTGCGTTGCTGGGCGTACTCATTGAGGGAGCCGTGATGGCGATTCTTCACCGCCACACGGGCGAGGTCGGCTGGGCTGGCGCCGCGCTCGTGGATGAAGCGGGTGGCGCGCATGGCGTAGACCGCCGGCAGCACCATGCCGGCCTTGGCATAGAGGTCGGTCTTCTCGTCGTTGCGCTGCAGCGGAATGGTGCCGCCACCCAACTGGGTCAGCTGTTCGATGCCAAACACCAGCACGCGCTCGTACTGCCCGGCCAGCAGCGCATGACGTGCCAGGTGCACGGCGGTGGCACCGCTGGCGCAGGCGTTCTCGACGTTGTAGACGGGGATGCCGTCCAGGCCGAGATCGCGCAGGATCACCTGGCCGAGGATCATGCCTCCAAGGACGTTGGCGCAGTAGATCGCCTGGATGTCTTTCAGCGCGAGGCCCGAATCAGCCACGGCCTTGATGATCGCCTGCTGGGCCAGTTCTGGCGCCATCACGCCCTGGTGACGGCCGAAGCGGGTCATGGCACCGCCCATTACATGCATCTGGCTCATTGGCGGGCCTCCACGGATTCGAACACATAGCCATAGGTTTCATCGGGCAGGATGCGGTAGCTGGCACCGATCATCGGACGCTCGCAGCCGGTGACGCGGCCGAACAGGCGCACTGGCCCTTCGAGGTCCAGGTAGCCCAGGGCGAAGGGCTCCAGGCCGCTCTTGGGGCCCGGATGGATGATGGTGAAGCTGTACAGCTCACCTTCGCCGGCCAGCGTCTCGGTGCGGTACTGGTCGGCCAGCGGCGAATGGCCGGGCAGCGCCGGGAATACCAGCTCGCCAGTGGCGATGTGGCGGGAGCCAAGCAGGCGCGAGGGGCTGGCGTCTCCCCAGAGGGATGGCAGTGGGTTCATGTCGACCTCCTGTTGTTTTCAGCCGCGTGAACGGCTCTGGACTGAGGCTATGGTCGACATCGGGCGGGAGCCCGACAAACGATATAAAGACCGCGGGTGGTTGAGTTTTTTGCAATCCAGGAGACGGACTACCGGTAGGCAGAGGCTGAATGCAACGAAGCCCAACGACCCGAGATGGGGTTGTTGGGCTTCGTTACCTGCCAGATACCTTTACCTCTGCGGTGGGCTGACGCTTACCTGCCCCGTCAGGCCGGTTTCAACTGCGCCGGATCGACCGGCAGGGTGCGCAGGCGCTTACCGGTGGCGGCAAAGATGGCATTGACCACCGCCGGGGCGATGACCACGGTGGACACCTCACCCAGGCCACCCGGCGACTCGCCACTGTTGATGATGTGGGTCTCGATGGGCGGCACCTCGTTGAGGCGCAGCAGGCGGTAGCTGTCGAAGTTGCCTTGCTCCACCCGGCCGTCCTTGAAGGTGATGTTGCCGAACAGCACCGCCGTCAGGCCGAAGACCGTGCCGCCCTGGATCTGCGCGACCACGGTGTCCGGGTTGATGGGAATGCCGCAGTCCACCACGCAGATGACCTTATTCACGGTCACCATTCCGTTGGCATCCACGCTGACTTCCGCGACCTGCGCGGCATAGGTGCCGAAGCAGTAGGTCAGCGCGACGCCACGGCCTTTGCCGGCCGGTAGCGGCGAATCCCAGGCGGATTTCTCCCTCAGGGTTTCCAGCACCTTCACCGCGCGCGGATGTTTCTCCAGCAACGGGTAGCGGTAGGTGAACGGATCGATCTTGCTCATTACCGCCAGCTCGTCGAGGAAGCCTTCCACCATGAAGCAGTTCTGGGTGTGGCCAACACCGCGCCAGAAAGCCGGGGTAATGCCCTTGGGTGGTTCGTGGCGCACGTAGTGCACCGCAAGGTTAGGGAAGCCGTAGGGGCCACAGGCATCGCGCGCGGCATCGCCATCTATACCGTTCTTGAATAGGCCCGGCGCCCAGCGCGCGATGATGGACCCGCCGGTGACCTTGTGGCTCCAGGCAATGGGATGCCCCTGCTCATCGAGGCCAGCGGACAGGTGGTTGTAGTGGAAAGGCCGCAGGCTACTGTGGCGAATGTCTTCCTCGCGGGAGTAGATGACCTTCACCGGGTAGTCCACCTGCTTGGCGACTTCCACCGCATGGCCGACGAAGTCCGTTTCCAGTCGCCGACCGAAACCGCCGCCCAGCAGCTGGTTATGTACCTGCACAGACTCTTCGGGCAGGCCGGTAAGCTGCGCCGCCAGCGTCTTGGCCCGCGCCGGCACCTGAATGCCCAGCCAGAGGTCGCAACCATCCTTGCGCACGTGTGCCGTGCAGTTGACCGGCTCCATGCAGGCATGGGCGAGGAACGGTACCTGGTAAACCACCTCGACCTTCTTCGTCGCCTTGGCCATGGCAGCCGGCACGTCTCCTTCGGCGCGCACTTTCACGCCTTCGGCCTTTGAGGCTTCGGCGATGTTCTTAAGCATATCGGCGCTGGAAACCGTGCCATTCTCGCCTTCATTCCACTTGATCTGCAGCGCCGCCAAGCCCTTGCGTGCCGCACCCGTGTGGTCGGCGATCACTGCCACCGCATCCTTGGTACGCACCACTTTGTGCACGCCCTTGACCGCCATGGCAGGGGCGTCGTCCACCTCGGCCAGGGTGCCGCCGATGATCGGGCAGATGGTGATCGCGGCAACCTTCACCCCCTCGGGGCGGGCATCGATGCCGAACATGGCCCTGCCCGTGACTTTGGCGGGACCATCTGTGCGTTTGGCAGGGGTACCAATCAGCTTGAACTGCGCCGGGTCCTTGAGCGGTACCTCACCAGGAACCGGCAGCTTGGCGGCAGCGTCTGCCAATTCCCCGTAGCCGAGCTTGCGACCGCTGTCCGGGTGGACCACGACGCCGTTCTCGACCTTGCAACTCCCTGCCGGCACCGACCACTGCTGCGCGGCTGCTGTCACCAGCAGGGTGCGCGCAGTGGCGCCGGCCTGGCGCAGGGGTATCCAGTTGGCGGGTATCGAAGTCGAGCCGCCGGTAACCTGGAAACCCAGCATGGGGTTGGCGTAGCGCTTGTCGTCGGCCGGAGCGTGTTCGATCACGACCTGATCGAGCGACACCTCCAGCTCCTCGGCAATCAGCGCGGGCATCGAGGTGTAGGTGCCCTGCCCCATTTCCACCGGCTGGATGATGAACGTCACCTTGCCGCTGCGATCGATGCGAATGTAGGCGTTGGGGCTGAAGTCTCCATCGGCGGCCTCGGCAAACCCCATCAACCCCGGCAGCGTGAAACTGATCAGCAGGCCACCACCTGCAGCGGCGCTGGCCTTGAGAAATCCCCGGCGGCTGAGGCCAGGCAGGAAGAGATCGTTCATGCTGCGCCCTCCCCTTTGGCAGGTTGTGCCTGGGCCGCAACCTTGATGGCTTCGCGGATGCGCAGATAGGTTCCGCAGCGACAGATGTTCCCGGACATCGCGCCATCGATTTCCGCGTCGCCGGGATTGGGGTTGGTCGCCAGCAGCGCGCTCGCCGACATGATCTGTCCCGACTGGCAGTAGCCGCACTGCACCACTTCCTTGGCCAGCCATGCCTCCTGTATACGCTTGCCGGCGTCGGTTGCGCCGATGCCTTCGATGGTGGTGATTTCCGCACCGACCATACTGCTGACCGGCATCACGCAGGAGCGTACTGCCGCACCATTCATGTGTACGGTGCACGCCCCACACAGGGCCATTCCGCAGCCGAACTTGGTTCCAGTCATGCCCAGCACGTCGCGCAGTACCCAGAGCAGCGGCGTATCGGGATCGACATCGACGCTGTGCTCAGCGCCATTGATCTTCAGGGTGAGGGCCATATCGCCTCCCGTTGGTTTTCATCAGGACAGGTGCCCGTCTGCGCGGGCATGCGCGGTTCGCCAGGGCGATACCGCGGCCCCGGAAGTAAAGGCAGGGAAAAGGGATGGATCAGGGCGCGCCTGAATGGGCTTCGGGGGGCGTGCCTGGGAAGACGAATGTCATTCGGCCAACAAGCGGTACCTGAAGCATGGTTGCCTCCGTGGGCAGGCCGTTCCATCAGGGCTGGGCGGCTGGCGGCTCCGTGACGCCAGCGGGAATGATTCGAGGATGCTAGAAGTCCTGGCAGAAACTGCCAATTGGTTTAAACGCACTACTCGCCTGAGTTTTTTTCAAGCCGTTTCGGAGCCCGCCGTCACTCGCGGTATCCTGTTGCGCCCCCTCGTCCAGGCCCGTCAAACCGATGTCCGCAGTCTCCCTCCAGGCAAATCTCCCCATCGTCCTCGCCGGCCCCATGCTGCGCCGCATCGAAGCCCGTCGGCTGGTGTTCTGGCTGGTCGGTTCGCGCAGGCTCTCGCCGGTGCTGAGATTATCCGTGGACGGTGGCGTCGAGTATCCGCTGACCGAAGACAGCTGCCGGGTGATTCCTTTCGGCCGTCATGCTTTCCTGCACCTGATCGACCTGCGACTGGAGACCTCCCTGCCCCTCGACCAGCAGATCGACTACGACCTTCTGATCGACGGCGACGGCATCGGCCATTGGGCGCCGCACCTGGTCCATGAGCACGCAACACGGCCGAGCTTCGTCCTGCGATCGCGTATCGACCAGTTGCTTCACGGCTCTTGCCGCAAGCCGCACTTCCCGGCCAACGACGGCCTGCTCTGCGCCGACCGCCTGCTGGCAGCCGACCCGAAACCCGAGCAGCGCCCCGCCCTGCTGATGCTCAGCGGGGACCAGGTCTATACCGATGATGTGGCCGGTCCGATGCTGCGCGCCATCCATCAACTGATCGCGCGGCTTGGCCTGTTCGACGAGAGGCTGGAGGGGGCGATCGTCAGCGACAGCGCGGCGTTGTACGGCCATGCCGCCTGCTACTACCACCGGGCGGACCTGTTGCCCGCGCTGGAGAGCAACGAAACCCTGCGCGAACGTTTCTTCGGCGGCGCGCGCAAGCCCATCTTCACCAGCGCTAATGCGGAAAATCATCTGGTGACCCTGGCCGAAGTCATGGCCATGTACCTGCTGGTCTGGTCGCCGGTGCCCTGGGAACTTGTGGAACCGCAGATGCCCCCGCTGGACGCCGGGAAAATCGATCGCTATCGCCTGGAAGAAACCCGACTGGTCGATTTCCGCGCTGGGCTGCCGGGCGTCGCGAGGGTGTTTGCCCACCTGCCGACCCTGATGATCTTCGACGACCATGACATCACCGACGACTGGAACCTGTCTGCACAGTGGGAGCTGACCGCCTACGGCCACCCCTTCTCCAAGCGCATCATCGGCAATGCGCTGGTTGCCTACATGCTGTGTCAAGGCTGGGGCAACGACCCCAGGGCGTTCAGCGAGGTGCTGGACAAGGCCGAGGCACTGGCCGCCACCGCCGCCGACGACAATCATCTCGACAGCACGGCGTTGGACGGGCTGATCGACCGCCTGATCACCTTCAACCACTGGCAGTACGTGATGCCCACGACACCGGCGCTGGTGGTATTGGACACCCGGACCCGCCGCTGGCGCAGCGAGATCGACCTCCAGCGCCCATCCGGCCTGCTGGACTGGGAGGCCCTGTGCGAACTGCAACAGGAACTGCTGGATCATCCATCGGCGATCATCGTCTCCCCGGCGCCGGTCTTCGGGGTCAAGTTGATCGAGACGGTCCAGCGGGTCTTCAGCGCCTTTGGCCAACCACTGCTGGTGGATGCGGAAAACTGGATGGCCCACCGTGGCGCGGCCCAGGTGATCCTGAATATCTTCCGCCACTCGCGCACACCGGGGTCCTACGTGATCCTGTCCGGCGACGTGCATTACTCCTTCGTCTATGAAGTGCTGATCCGCCATCGCCAGCAAGGCCCGAAGATCTGGCAGATCACCAGCAGCGGCATCAAGAACGAGTTTCCAAGGCGCTTGCTGGATGTATTCGACCGCCTCAACCGCTGGCTCTACTCGCCGCGTTCTCCGTTGAACTGGTTCACCAAGCGGCGCCCGATGAAGGTGATGCCGCGCACGCCGGAACACAGCAAGGCCGGCGAACGGCTGTGGAACTCCGCAGGTCTCGGCCAGGTGTTCTTCGATACCGAGGGGCGGCCTTCGCGCATCTTCCAGCTCAACGCCAATGGCACCGAACCCACCGAGTTCCTCGAACAACGAGACGACCAACCGGACGGACTTCCCGTGGCGCGGCGGGTATGATGCCGACCCGGATTTCCTGACGGCTACCCACCATGAGCAACACTCCCCTCTTCGGCAACGGCGATGCTTCCTACCAGGCCGCTGGTGGCATCGACGGCCTGCGACGCCTGGTGGACGACTTCTACCGGCTGATGGACGAGCTGCCGGAAGCCGCCGACCTGCGTCGCCTGCACCCGGATAGTCTGGAGCAATCCCGCGACAAGCTGGCCTGTTTCCTCAGCGGCTGGCTGGGCGGCCCGAAGCTCTTCAGCGAGAAATACGGGTCCATTTCGATACCCTCCTTCCACGCCCAGTGGCCCATCGACGAATCCCTCAGCGGCGCCTGGCTGGGCTGCATGGAGCGGGCCATCGCCCAGCAGCCCTTCTCGCCCGAGTTCGCCGAGTACCTGCTTGCACAGCTGAAGGTGCCGGCCCACCGAGTGGTGCAGGCGAGCCGCGCAAGGCACGGCTGAATCCCGCCTCGAAATCTTCTTGAAAGCGAATTCATTCGCGATGCAGTCCGAAGGGCTGCCAGAGGGACCGGGTTGCTTCGCGTCCATTCGCGAATGAATTCGCTCACACAGTTCAATCGCAGCGCTCATCGCGATTTTGACGGCGCCTGGCTCGCACCCATATAGTAAGCACCGCTTATTATATGGACCCCACATCATGCCCCGCCTCGAAGAGAGCATCGGCTTCCTCCTGGCCGATGCTTCCCGCCTGATGCGCCGCTCCTTCGAGCAGCACATCACTGGCAGCAGCCTCACCCTTGCCCAAGCCCGCGCCCTGGCACATGTCGCGCGCAACGAAGGTTGTCGCCAGGTCGAGCTGGCCGACCAGTTGGAGGTCAAACCCATCACCCTTGCCCGCCTGCTGGATCAACTGGAGCAAGCCGAACTGGTGGAACGACGCCCCGACCCGGACGACCGCCGCGCCTATCGGTTGTATCTGCGCCCGCGGGCCGACAAGGCCCTGGACGACATCCGCACCGCGGGTGCGGCGATGCTCGCCGTGGCGCTGGATGGCTTCAGCGAAGCCGAAACGGCCGCGCTCTCCAGCGCCCTGCGCAAGATGCGCAGCAACCTTTCTTCCCGTTGATTTCCAAAGGAAGCGCAACGCCATGAACACCCACACGGTCATCGTTCCCGAACAGGACGCAGCGGCCGCCACCAACTCCCGCGGCAAACGCCTGTTGCTGATGGGCGTCGCCCCTGTTCTTGCCGTAGGCCTGGGACTGGCCGCCTATCTCCACGGTGGACGCTTTGTCGAAACCGACAACGCCTATGCCAAGGCTGACAAGGTGCCGATCAGCGCCGATGTATCCGGCACCATCACCGAGGTGCTGACCCGCGAGAACGATAGGGTGAGTGCCGGGCAGCTGCTATTCCGTATCGACCCGGCAAGCTTCCGCATCGCCGTTGCCCGGGCCGAGGCGCGCCTGGCACAGGTACGTACCGACCTCGCCGCGCTGAAAGCCAGCTACCAGGAAAAATCCTCCGAACTGGCCCTGGCCCGTACCCGTCACGCCTACGCCGAGAAAGACCTGCAGCGCCAGGCGAACCTCGCGCAGAAAGGCTATCTCTCCCCGGCAAGGCTCGACGAATCGCGCCAGGCCACCCAGATCGCCGCGCAAGAAATCGACGCCCGCGAGCACGATCTAAAGCGCATCGCCGAGAACCTCGGCGGCAGCCCGGCACTGCCGGTGGAGCAACACCCGAGCTACCTCAGCGCCCAGGCCGAGCTGGAACAGGCGCGCCTGGACCTGCAACGCTCCGAAGTGCGCGCGTCGCTCGCCGGGAGCATCAGCAAGGTGCCGCAACCTGGCCAGTACATCAGTGCCGGCAATACCGCCATGACCCTGGTGGTGGATGACAATCTCTGGGTGGAAGCCAACTTCCCCGAGAAGGACCTGACCTACGTGCGCCCCGGCCAACCGGTCGATGTGCGCTTCGACATCTACCCGGACGCCACCTGGCACGGCGAAGTGGAAAGCCTGAGTCCGGCCACCGGTTCGGAGTTCTCGGTACTGCCAGCGCAGAACGCCACCGGCAACTGGGTGAAGGTGGCGCAGCGGGTACCCGTGCGCATCCACCTGCGACCCGACGCCCAGCAGCCACCGCTACGCGCCGGCCTCAGTGCGGTGGTGGAGATCGATACCGGCCACCACCGCAGCCTCGCCAGCCTGCTGCCCTGATCACCATGAAGGCGACCCACTCCCGCGACGCCGGTTCGCACCGCTGGCTGATCACTCTCTCAGTGATGCTGGCCACCATCATGCAGGCGCTGGACACCACCATCGCCAACGTCGCCCTGCCGCATATGCAGGGCAGCATGGGCACGACCCAGGACCAGATCAGCTGGGTGCTGACGTCTTACATCGTTGCTGCTGCCATCTGCATGCCGCTGACCGGTTTCATCGCCGCGCGCTTCGGCCGCAAGCGGCTGTTCATGTGGTCCATCGTCGGTTTCACCATTGCGTCGATGCTCTGTGGCGCGGCCCAGAGCCTGGAGCAGATCGTCCTGTTCCGTCTGCTCCAGGGCGTGTTCGGCGCCAGCCTGGTGCCGCTGTCCCAGGCCGTCCTGCTCGACACCTACCCGACCGAGCAACACGGTTCGGCCATGGCCATCTGGGGCGTGGGGGTGATGGTCGGTCCCATCCTCGGACCCAGCCTCGGCGGCTGGCTCACCGAGTACTACAACTGGCGCTGGGTGTTCTACATCAACCTGCCCTTCGGCCTGCTGGCCTGGTTCGGCCTGACCGCCTTTCTCAAGGAGACCCCGATCGAGCGGGAGCGCCGTTTCGACCTGCTCGGATTCGCGCTGCTCGCCCTGGCCATCGGCGCCCTGCAACTGATGCTGGACCGGGGGGAATCCCAGGACTGGTTCCACAGCCCTGAAATCCTCATCGAGGCGGTGCTGGCGGGACTTGGGCTCTATCTATTCGTCGTCCATGTACTGACCCACCGCGAACCATTCATCGACCCGGCGATGTTCCGCGATCGCAACCTCAGCATCGGCCTGATGTTCATCTTCATGGTGGGCATCATGCTGTTCGCCACCATGACCCTACTGCCGCCATTCATGCAGAATCTCATGGGCTATCCGGTGCTGGATGTCGGCAACCTGATCGCGCCGCGTGGCCTGGGTACCATGGCCGCGATGATGCTGGTGGGTCGGTTGATCAGCCGTTTCGACCCACGTGGAATGATCGGACTGGGCCTGTTGCTCACCGCCCTGTCACTGTGGGAAATGACCCAGTTCACCGCTGAAGTCAGCAGTTTCGCCATCGTCCGAAGCGGCCTGGTCCAGGGCTTCGGGTTGGGCCTGATCTTCGTGCCGCTGTCGACCCTGACCTTCTCCACCCTGGCGCCGCGCTACCGCAACGAGGGCACCGCGCTGTTCAGTCTGATGCGCAATGTCGGCAGCGGTATCGGCATCTCCCTGGTGATCAGCTATCTCGCCCAGCGCACGCAGATCAACCACGCCGCCTTCAGCGACTTCATGACGCCTTTCAACCAGGCCCTGACCCAGGCGACCGAAAGTGGCGCCATCGACCTGTCCAGCCCAGCCGGGTTGGTGGCGCTGAATATGGAAGTGACTCGCCAGGCATCCATCCTCGCGTACCTGCAGGACTTCCGCCTGATGATGTTCATCACCCTCGCCTCCTTGCCCTTGCTCCTGCTTCTGCGCAAGCCGCCGATAACATCCGGCCCGCCGGACACTCACGCGGTCATGGAGTGATCTCCTAACCCGTCGCCACGCCCCTGGCCCGGTTTCGCCGCCAGGCGGCCGGCGGCGCACCGAATTCCCGGCGAAAGGCACGGCTGAAGGCTGTGTCGGTCTGGTAGCCGACATCCTCGGCGATACGCGCCAGCGGGGCGTTGCTGCGGCTGAGGAGATTGGCGGCCAGGAGCATGCGCCACTGGGTCAGGTACTGCATGGGTGAGCTGCCCACCAATAGCTGGAAGCGTTCGGCAAGCACTGAGCGCGACGTGCCGGCGGTACGTGCCAGTTCCTCCAGGGTCCAGGCCTGGGCCGGGCATTGGTGCAAGGCCGTCAGTGCCGATCCGACTATCCGGTCCCCCAGTCCCGCCAGCCAGCCGGTACGTCCAGCGGCCTGCTCGTTCATGTACAGGCGCAGGACTTCGATGAACAGCACTTCGGCCAGCTTGGCCAGCACACCCTCGCCGCCTGGACGGGGCGATTTGGCTTCCGTCAGCGCGTAGCGTACCGACGCTTCCAGCCAGGGCCCGGCGCTGGAGTCACGCACGTTGACTCGCACCAACGAGGGCAGCCCGGCCAGCAGGATGTCCGCCAGCCTTGCATCGCAGGCCAGGTAGCCGCAGACCAGTCGCGTGATCGCCCCACCGCCGCCATAAGCCAATTGCCGAGGGCGACGCGCCAGCACTTCGTCCAGCCTTCCCCCCTTGGCCGGCGGCAAGCCGGGTTGGGAGGTCATGCGATGGGCATCGCCCTTGGGAAACAGCACCACGTCACCTGCCGAGAGACGGACAGGCTGTTCCTGGCCGATTTCGACAAAGCACTCACCTTCGGTGATCAGGTGGAAGATCACCACGCGTTCGGCGCCCGGTTCCAAAAGCGGAGCAACCGTATCGGCACGGGGTGACTGGTAGCACCAGGGCGCGCTGAACCGTGCATTGATGAAGATGGCGCCGACCAGATGGACGACGCGCAGCGTTTCCGACAGAGCGTCCATCAGCCCTCACCTCCAGCCGCAGTTCTGAAATTCTGGTCGGTCGCGGGAACACGCAGCGTTTCGTCGGATAAATGGCTCTGTGCGGACGATCAAGCAGACCTTGCCGACGCTCGGACAGGACTGTGTCCCATTTGAGGCGGATAGTTTTGCCAGCACGTCCTTGCTGCCCGTTGTACCCAAGGCGTGTCTGCAACACCCAAAAAACCAAGAAAACAGAGGTCCCCATGCCCAAGTTCCTCATAGAAAGAGAGATACCGGAAGCTGGAAAACTCACGGAACGAGACCTCAAAGCCATATCGCAGAAGTCCTGCCGGGTACTCAAAGAAATCGGACCAGAGGTGCAGTGGGTCCAGAGCTACGTCACAGACGACAAGCTGTACTGCGTCTACATCGCCAACGACGAGGGACTGATCCGCGAACACGCCCAGCGTGGCGGATTCCCCGTCAGCCGCATCTCCCGCATCAGCTCGACCATCGATCCGACCACAGCCGAATGAGCCCCGAAATGACTTCTGCAATTGATCTGAATGCACTGAAGAGCAAGCAAATGGCCTCATGGGCCAGCGGCGACTACGCCGTCATCGGAACCACCCTGCAGCTGGTCGGCGAACTGCTCGCCGAAGCCTGCGACCTGCGCCACGGCGAGACCGTACTGGACGTTGCGGCCGGCAATGGCAATGCCACTCTGGCAGCCGCGCGCCGAGGCGGCCGGGTGACCTCCACCGACTATGTGGCGGCCCTTCTGGAACGCGGCGAGGAGCGTGCCCGCGCCGAGCGGCTGGAGGTGAACTTCCAGGCCGCCGATGCCGAGAACCTGCCCTTTCCTGACGCCAGCTTCGACGTGGTGCTGTCCACCTTCGGGGTGATGTTCACCCCCGACCAGACCAAGGCGGCTTCCGAGTTGGCAAGGGTCTGTCGTCCCGGTGGGCGCATCGGTCTGGCCAACTGGACGCCGGACGGTTTCATCGGCCAGGTGTTCAAGACACTGGGGCGCCACCTGCCGCCTCCACCCGGTGTGCAGCCACCCTCGCTCTGGGGCGTGGAGAGCCACCTGCGTGAGCTGTTCGACCACAGCGCCCGCGAGATTTCGGTAGCGCGGCGGTTGTTCAACTTCCGCTACCAGTCGGCAGCCCATTTCCTGGAAGTCTTCCGGACCTGGTACGGCCCGGTGCACAAGACCTTCGCCGCCCTCTCCGCCGATGGCGCCGAAGCTCTGGAGCGTGACCTGACCGAGCTGCTCGAGCGCTACAACCGCGCCGGGCCGGATTCGCTGATCGTGCCCAGCGAATACGTGGAGGTGGTGATCACTCGCCGTTGACGTGTAAGCCACTTGTAGCCCGGGTGAAATCCGGGCTACAAGCGTCGGCTTCCAGCTACGCCGCAACCTCAGTCTGAAGTCCGAGCTGACCCAGCTCGACATCCAAAGCCGGCTGTTTTCCACTCTGCCCCCCGGCCCGCTGCGCAAGTTGGACGATGGGTTGGACCGGCAAGCGCTGTTCCAGTCTCGACTGGAGGCCAGCCGGCGGCTCCTGGCCATCAACGCAGCCCCGTCGTACCCGGGGCGCTGCCCAGGAAATCCAGGACATGCTGGAGCGGCGCCAAGGCTAGGGATGCTGCGCATCCTTTCGCAATTGAAATCGCGCCTACAGGAGGGCGTGCTTCTTGTGGGAGATTAATTCGCGAAGTACGCGTTCAACCGCCGAGCGCCTCGACAGCCAGCCGCGCCACACGCATGTCGGACTCTGCAGATTCGGCATCGCCGTCCTCCAGAAACCAGGCTGCTGAGAGCCCCGCATAGGCCAGCACCCAGCGCAACAGCCGCTGCCGGCCCAGGCTTGACGCCTCGGCGATTACCTCGATCTGGCGAGCGAAGCGTGCAGGCTGTACGACGGTGGCCAGCTCGGGGTTGCAGATCAGGTTCGCGTAGTCGTAGCCGCGATCACCGATGACCCGCTTCGGATCGATGGCCAGCCAACCACGCTCACCGAAATCGAGCACGTTCTCGTGATGGATATCGCCGTGCAGTACCACTACTTCACGCTGTGAACCCAGCAGTTCACGGGCAACGCCGGCCGCTTCGCCGAACAGCCCGCCCTGTCGCCGCGCTGCCGGCCACAGTGAGCGGAACCACTCTTCCAAAGTGACCAGCTCCGGTGCGGGAGCGGGTCTTGGCGCATGCAGTCGCGCGATGGTCGCGCAAGCAATGCGACTGGCCCCGTCGTCACAACCGCCCAGGGCCATGCGCATCAACGATCCGGGGCCGGTGGCCCGCTCCATCAACAGGGCATCGCTCTCGAGCCGATATACCCGCGCCGCGCCGTCGCCATCCCACCAGCGCATCACCTGTGCGCCGACTTTTTCTTCGCTGTCCCGCGCGACTTTCAGCATCGCCGGCAATCCATCAAAGCGCACGGGTAACAGGTCGCTGCCGGGCGTATGGATGGGTTCGCCGTCGGGAGTCAGGTTCCATTCAGTCAGGTATGGCTCGAACACGGCCTTGTGCTCCTTGCAGGTGGTCGTAAGTTCCAGCGCTTCAGGCTGGGACAAAGAGAGTAGCCGTATTCCCGTCCGATAACCGCACGAAACACGCTACGGAAAATTGACGGAATTAACTGGTTAGTACATTTTCATTTGCATCTTTCCCCGGCTCGCTGCCGGGCCAGAAAAACAATGGAGATACCGCTGTAATGACCCGCACTGTCCTGGTTCTCAACGGCCCGAACCTCAACATGCTCGGTACCCGTGAGCCCGCCACCTACGGCCATGAAACCCTCGCCGACATCGCCGCCCAGTGCAGCCGCACGGCAGCCGGGCTGGGTTTCGAGGTGGACTTCCGCCAGACCAACCACGAAGGCGAACTGATCGACTGGATCCACCAGTCTCGGGGCCGTTGCGCCGGCATCGTCATCAATCCCGCTGCCTGGACCCACACCTCGGTCGCCCTGCGCGATGCCCTGGTGGCCAGCGAACTGCCGGTGATCGAGGTACACCTCTCCAACGTGCACAAGCGCGAGGAGTTCCGTCACCACTCCTTCGTTTCCGCCATCGCCGTCGGTGTGATCTGCGGTCTCGGCAGCCAGGGATACTCCCTGGCACTCCAGCACTTCGGCCAACTGTTCTCCAAGGGTTGAGCATCATGTCCCAGCACAATCAATCGGTACTCGCCGGCCTCATCGGCGCAGGTATCCAGGCCTCCCGCACCCCCGCCATGCACGAGCAAGAAGGCGACGCCCAGGGCATCCGCTACCTGTATCGCCTGATCGACCTGGATCAGCTGAAACTGGACATCAGCGCCCTCCCCGACCTGCTCGATGCCGCCCAGCGCATGGGCTACACCGGCCTGAACATTACCTTCCCCTGCAAACAGGCGATCATCCCCCTGCTGGATGAGCTCTCTCCCGAGGCCGCGGGTATCGGCGCGGTGAACACCGTGGTCCTGAAGGATGGCAAGCGTGTCGGCCACAACACCGACTGCCTGGGATTCGGCGAAGGTTTCCGCCGTGGCCTGCCGGATGTGGCGCGCCGCCAAGTGGTGCAGATGGGCGCGGGTGGTGCGGGTTCCGCGGTGGCTCATGCCCTGCTTGCCGAAGGTGTCGAACGCCTGACCCTGTTCGAGGTGGACGTCGTCCGTGGCCAGGCCCTGGTCGACAGCCTCAACCAGCATTTCGGCGCCGGCCGCGCGGCCCTCGGCACGGACCTGGCCAATGCCATGGCCGAGGCAGACGGCCTGGTCAACACCACCCCCATCGGCATGGCCAAGCTGCCGGGCACCCCGGTTCCGGCAGAACTGCTGCGCCCCGAGCTGTGGGTAGCGGAGATCATCTATTTCCCGCTGGAAACCGAATTGCTGCGCGATGCCCGCGCCATCGGTTGCCGCACCCTGGATGGCGGCACCATGGCGGTATTCCAGGCCGTAAAAGCCTTCGAGCTTATTAGCGGCCGTGGCGCGGATGCCGACCGGATGATGGCGCACTTCGCCAGCATGAACGCCTGATCCATCCTCCTGTAGGGTGCGCACGGTGCACCCTACGAACTCAACCCTCCACCGCCCTGGTGGTGGGCGTGAACAGCGATATCCATGTCGTCTGTTCTCTGTGGGAGCGAATTCACTCGCGAATGAACTCGCCCCCACAACGCCCGTAATCTTCAATCCAGCACTGGCTTCAGCAGTGCCTGCGCCTCGTACAGAGGTGTCAGATATCGCTGGCGCATCTCGTCGCCACTCATGCGTGACGCGTGGGTGGTAATGGTGAGGCTGGCCTTCAGCTCACCCTTGCGATTGGTCAGCGGCACCCCCAGCACGCACATACCCGCCTCGTACTCCTGGTCCACCACGGCGTAGCCCTGGGCAGCGACTTTGCTCAGCTCCGCCTTGAGCTCGTCCATACCGGTACGGGTGAAGGGCGTCAGTTGGCGCAGCGCGACTCGTGCGAAGTACGCCTCCAGTTCCCCTGCAGAAAACGATGCCAGCCAGATACGCCCGCTTGCCGTGCAGTACATGGGCATGCGCGATCCGGGACGAATCGACAGGGAGGCGATGTGGCTGTACCGGCTCCGGACGATATGCACGATATCGTCGCCATCGCGCAGCCCCACGGAAACGTGCTCCTGAGTAGTCCGTGCCACCTGTTCGACGATAGGCCGCAGCATGCGCGGCAGCTGCGCTGAATCCACATAGGCCTGGCCTATGCGCAGGGCCTTGGCGGTCAACCAATAATGGCGACCATCGGTTTCGGCGAAGCCGTCATGCACCAGAGTCAGCAGGAAACGCCGCGCGGCGCTGGAAGTCAGCCCGGACATTGCCGCCGCTTCCGGCACACTGAGACGCGGATGATCGGCACTGAACAGCTGCATCAGCGCCAGGCCCTTCTGCAGCCCGGCGATCAGGTCCCGCTGGTGTATGACCGGCACCTTCATGCCCACTCTCCTGTCCGCTTGATATGCCTTTGCGCAGGGTGCGCCGTGCGCACCGTAACCCCGCTTGGAAGCTGCAGTGCGCGCAGCGCACCCTGCCAGGAAACCAGTCAGCTGATTTCGCCTGTCGGCGCGATTATCGCAGCGTCACTGCGATAAACAACCGAAACGCCCTTCTGTTTCATTGGCCGCTCCCTGGGCGCTGGCAATACTGCCGGCACAACAACAAGCCCAGGAGATCAGCATGATTCGTGGTTCGACCGAACTGGTGGCCATCATCGGCAGCCCCATCGCTCAAGTGAAATCGCCGGAAAACTTCAACGCCTGGTTCACCGAGAACGACCAGGACCTGGCGATGATCGCCGTGGACATGGCCGAGCAGAATCTCGCCACCTTCATCCAGTCCCTGCGTGGCTGGAAGAACCTGCGAGGTTGCGTCGTCACCGTGCCTTACAAACAGGTCCTGGCCAGTCAACTCGACCAGCTCAGCCCTCGTGCAGCGGCCCTGGGCTCGGTGAACGTGATACGTCGCGAAGCAGACGGGCGCCTGCTGGGCGACAACGTCGATGGCGAAGGCTTTCTCAAGGCCGCTCGCGCCCACGGTTTCCAGCCAGCCGGGCAACGCGTTCTGGTAGTGGGCTCCGGTGGTGTCGGCGCCGCCATCGCCTACTCGTTGTGCGAAGGAAGCGTGCGCCAACTGGTGATCGCCGACCTCGACCAACCCCGCGCTGAGGCGCTGGCAAAGCACTTGCGCGATGCGTTTCCGCAAATCGTGATCGGCAACCGCTACGACAACCTTGAAGCCTTCGACCTGGTGGCCAATGCCACGCCCGTGGGCATGGGCGGCACCGGCGAAATGCCCCTGCCCGGCATGTTGCTGGAAACCCTATCCCCTACCGCCCTGGTGGCGGATGTGGTGACCAGCCCGGTGGTTACACCGCTGCTGGAGCTGGCCCGCAGGCTCGGCTGCCGAATCCAGACCGGCCCGGAAATGGCGCGCGCGCAAATGGGCAACCTGGGCGCGCACATGGGCGTGATGCCCCAGGACGCCTGAGGAGGCCGCCATGAACACTGCCGTGAAAACTCCTCCCGCCGAGAATCTGGCGGGCACCTGGGACCTGGTGGTGCTGGGCAGCGGCGCAGCTGCCTTTGCAGCGGCAACGACTGCAGCCTGCAAGGGACTCAGCGTGCTGATGCTGGAAAAGACGCCCCAGTTCGGCGGCACCTCGGCCATTTCCGGTGGCGCCGTATGGATCTTCGACAGCGACCAGGCCCGCGCTGCGGGAGTGCAAGACAGCGCCGCGGCCATTCGGACCTACCTGAAGCAGACCATCGGAAGCGGCTATCGGCCGGAACTGGTGGACGCCTTCATCAGCCACGGCCGCGAAGCACTGCGTTTTCTTGAGCACAACACCGAACTGGCCTACGCCCTGCGCCCCTTCTCGCCGGACTACTACCCGCTGGAAGACGGCGCTACGGACCGTGGACGCGCCCTGGAAATGGTGGAGTACGACGGCCGCCGCCTGGGAGCGCACTTCAAGGACCTGCGTCGCCCGCCGGAAGGCATGTTGCTGTTCGGTGGCATGATGGTGAACCGCATCGATATCCAGCACTTCCTCAGTTTCCGCCGTTCGCCCCGATCCCTCTGGCATTGCCTGAAGTTGCTGGCCCGCTACGGCCTGGACAGACTCGGTCATGACCGTGGCACCCGCTTGACCGTAGGCAACGCGATGATCGCGCGGCTGGCCACCACGGCCTTCGAAAAGGGCGTGGAGCTCTGGCTGCGAAGCAGCGCCGAGTCGCTGGTGATCGAATCAGGCCGGGTGGTTGGCGTTCGTCTGCTCAAGGATGGCCGTCCGGTCGAAGTACGCTCCCGAGGCGGCGTGGTCTGCGCCATGGGAGGCTTCGCAGCCGGTGAACTGGCCGCCCGCTTTCGCCCGGCAACCGGCACCGAGCACCTGAGCATGTCCCCAGCCGGCAACGACGGCGCGGCGCTTCGTCTGGGAGAACAGGTGAATGCCGCTACCGGCGCGGACATGGCCTCCAGCTTCTTCTGGGCACCGGTATCGCGGTTGCGCCGGCCGAACGGTGAGCTGGAGCGGTTCCCACACCTGGTCACCGACCGCGCCAAGCCCGGGATCATCGCGGTGAACGACAAGGGGCAGCGCTTCACCAACGAAGCGGACTCCTACCACAGCTTCGTCCAGGCCATGCACCAGGAAGGCCTGGCGACCTGCTGGCTGATCTGCGATTCACAGGCCATGAGCCGCTACGGCATGGGCCTGGCCCGACCGAGTCCGGTGAACAACGGCGCCCTGGAGAAAGCCGGCTACCTGTTCCGGGCCGACTCGCCTGAAGCCCTTGCCCGCTCAATCGGCGTCGACCCGCAGGGCTTGGCTGCGACACTCGCGCGGTACAACGAGGACGCCCGCACCGGCCAGGATCGTCAGTTCGGCAAGGGTGCCAGCAGCTACAACCAGTCCCTCGGCGACCCGCACCACGCGCCCAACCCCTGCCTGGCGCCGCTGACCCGCGCGCCCTGGTACGCCGTGCGCGTGCATACCGGCGACCTCGGTTCGGCGCGCGGTCTGGTCACCGACGCCAACGCCAATGTGCTGAACCATCAGGGCAACCCCATCGCGGGCCTCTACGCCGCCGGTAACGACATGAACTCGATCATGGACGGCACCTACCCGGGCCCCGGCATCACCCTCGGCCCGGGCCTGACCTTCGGCTACCTCGCCGCCCGCCATATCGCCGAACACCTGAAATCCACAGTCTGAGGACAACGCCATGTACTACGAACTGCGTACCTACACCATCAAACCCACCAAGCTGGCCGACTGGCTGGCGCTCTACCGCAGCCATTGCCTGGAACTGCAGACCGAGCATCTGGGCAAATTGGTCGGCTTCTTCACCACCGAGTTCGGCGAAGCCAACCAGGTGGTGCACATCTGGGCCTACGAGAGCCTGGACGAGCGTATCGAGCGCCGGGCGAAGATAGCCGCCGACCCGCGCTGGGCCGAGTTCGGCAGACTGAACAAGGAGCTGGATGCCGTGGTGCATCTGGACTCGCGCCTGATGCGCCCCACCGGTTTTTCGCCGCTGCAATGAACGCCATGACCGAACGCCACTGCGATGTGCTGGTGATCGGCTCCGGCGCCTCGGGACTCGCGGCGGCGGTTACCGCCGCCCATCATGGACTGGACGTGCTGGTGGCAGAGAAGACCCACCAGTTTGGGGGCACCAGCGCCTGGTCCGGGGGCTGGTTGTGGATTCCATGCAACCCATTGGCCAAGGCAGAAGGCGCGGACGACAGCGCGCAGGCCGTCGAAAGCTACCTGCGTGCGGAACTGGGCAGCGAAGAACTGGACGAACGCCAGCTGGCATTTCTCCAGCACGGCCCGGAGATGGTCGAGTTCTTCCAACGCAGTACCCAGGTCCAGTTCTATTCCGGCAGCCGCATGCCGGACATGCACGATTCCCCCGGCGCGGTGCGCGGTGGCCGCTCCCTCTGCGCCCTGCCCTATGACGGTCGCCTACTGGGCCCGTGGCTGGATGCACTGCGTCCACCACTGGACCTGATCAGCCCGGGCGGCATGGGCATCGCGGGCGGCGCGGACCTTGCGCACTTCCTCAACGCCGGCCGCTCTCCGCGTTCCGCCCTCTATGTCGCCGGTCGGCTATTCCGGCATTGGCGCGATTGCCTGCTGCACGGCCGGGGGCTGCATCTGGTCAATGGCAACGCCCTGGTGGCGCGCCTGCTACGCAGCGCCCTCGACCTGGGCGTCCACCTGGAAACAGGGGCTGCCGCCATGCGCCTGCTGTGGGCTGGGCAACGGGTCGCTGGAGCGGAGCTGGAACTGGAGGGGCGCCGGGTGAACGTGATGGCGCGTCGAGGCGTGGTACTGGCGTGCGGTGGTTTTCCTCACGACCGCCAGCGTATCGGCCGGCTGTTTGGCCACGAGCACCTGTCCGCCGCACCGGCAACCAATACCGGCGATGGCCTGCGTCTGGGTGAAAGCATGGGTGCCCGGGCCACAGACCAACTGGCCAGCCCGGCTGCCTGGACGCCAGTGTCGCGTGTACCACGCAAGGACGGCAGCATCAGTGGCTTCCCGCACCTGATGGAGCGGGCCAAACCGGGCTTCATCGCCGTTCGCAATGATGGCCGGCGCTTCACCAACGAAGCCGACTCCTACCACGACTTCATGAACGCTTTGTTCCGCGCAACGCCAGCCGGAGAAGAACCTGCGGCATGGTTGATTTGCGACCAGCGCGCGCAGCGCCGTTACGGTATCGGCTGCGCTCGGCCTTTCCCCTTCCCCATCGGCCACCATGTGCGCAGCGGCTACCTGAAGAAGGCCGCCAGCCTCATCGAACTGGCGAAGCTCTGCGGCATCGACGGGGAACAACTGCAAGCGACGGTGGCAGCATTCAATGCCAACGCCGCTCACGGGGTGGACCCGGAATTCCAACGCGGCGCCTCCGCCTACAACCAGGCCCAGGGTGAACCGCTGCATGGGCCCAACCCATCATTGGGCGCGCTGGAGAAAGGTCCGTTCCATGCCGTGAAGCTGGTGCCCGGTAGTCTCGGCACCTTCGCCGGCCTGCTCACCGATGCCTCGGCGCGGGCGCTGGACGACCAGGGATCGATCATCCCCGGTCTCTATGCGGTGGGTAACGACATGGCAAGCGTGATGGGCGGGCATTATCCCAGCGGTGGAATCACCCTGGGGCCGGGAATGACCTTCGGCTACCTGGCGGGACTTTCCCTCGCGGGAGAGCCGGTCACGCCTGCAGGTAGCGCAGAACCGACTCGCAGATCATCTCCTTGTGCCGCGCCTTGACCTCGTCGTCCGCCAGCTCGATCTGGAAGATCTGGCCGAAGGTGTTGCGGTTGGAGACCCGGTAGAAGCAGAAGGAACTGATCAGCAGATGCAGGTCCAGGGGCTGGATGCCAGGACGGAACAGCCCTTCGGCCTGGCCGCGCTGAAGGATTTCACCCATGGCGTCGAGGATGTTGGTGCTCATGGAGCGAATGGCGTTGGACTGTTTGACGTACTCGCCGTAGTGGATGTTCTCGATGGAAACGATGCGGACGAAATCGACATTGCGGTCGTGGTGGTCGAAGGTGAACTCCACCAGCCGGCGGATAGCCTCGCGCGGTTCGAGCTCGGCCAGGTGAAGCTTGCCTTCAGTGCGACGGATGTCGCCGTAGAGCTTCTCCAGTACCTCGACATAGAGCTGCTCCTTGCTGCCGAAGTAGTAGTAGATCATCCGTTTGGAGGTGTGCATGCGCTCGGCAATGGCGTCGACCCGAGCGCCGGAAAGGCCCTGTTGGACGAACTCGGCGATGGCCGCCTGGAGGATGTTCTCGCGGGTTTTCTCCGGGTTGTTCTTGCGCCCTTTGCGAGGGGCCTCTACGGGCAGTTCTGGGAGTTCGGCAGTTGTTGTCATCTTGGGCTCACGGCCAGCGGAAACTGGGTGGATTATGGGCTTGGCAGCTGCCGTAAGGAAGCCTGGTGCCTAGCTCGCACCAGGCTTGCGTGCGGTCTACAGCTTGGCCTTGGCGATGGCACCGCTGCGCGCCTTGGCCATCGCTGCCAGACGCACCGCAACGTTGGCCGCGCCGTAGCCGGCGTAGCCGTTCTTGCGCTGCAGGATCTCGAAGAAGAAACGCCCCTCGAACGGCTCGGTATAGACGTGGAACAACTCGCCACCCTGGGCATCACGGTCGTAGAGCACGTTGTAGTAGGCCAGTTCGCTGAGGAACTCGTCGTCGAAATCGAAACGCGCCGCCAGGTCGTCGTAGTAGTTCAGCGGGATGTCCAGCAGCGGCACCCCGGCATCCTTGGCACGGCTCACCTCGGCGAAGATGTCCTCGCAAGAGAAGGCGATGTGGTGGGCGCCCGAGCCGCCGTAGCTGGACAACGCGTGGGAGATCGCGGTGTTGCGGTTTTCCGAAATGTTCAGCGGCAGGCGCACACTGCTGCAGCGACTGCGGATGGCGCGGCTTTTCACCAGACCGTAGGGGTCCGGAAGCACCACTTCGTCGTCGGCTTCGAAGTCCAGCACGCTCTTGTAGAACAGTACCCAGCTGTCCAGGCCGTCGGCCGGCAGCGCCAGGGCCATATGGTCGATACGGTCGAGTTGGCCGGTCTGGCTGGCGCCCGCGTCGAGGACGAAGTCGCTGTCATAGATGGTCTGGCCGGCCTGGGCCTGTTCCACCAGGTAGATCAGGCTGCCGTCCGGCGCGCGCACGGCCGGAATCTCGCGCTCGTTCGGCCCTACCAGGCCACGGAATGGCTGCCCCTTGAACTCGCGGGCGCGTTCCAGCGCACTGCCGCTGTCCTTCACTCGCAGGGCAGTGGCGCACAACGATGGGCCGTGGGCCTCGAAGTAGCCGTGGGCAAAGGAATAGGGTTCGGCATTGAGCACGATGTTGATGTCGCCCTGGCGCAACAGGCTCACGGCCTTGGAGCGATGCTTGCCAGCGCGGGCAAAGCCCAGGCGCTCCAGCCAGTTGGCAAGCTTGGCGCCCTGGGACTCGTCAACGGCGAATTCGAGAAACTCCACGCCGTCGTAGCGGCTGGCCGGCGGCGGCGAGAAGAGGACATCCAGATTGGCGGCTGGAGTCGGATCCTTGGCCAGCAGCTTGCGGGTCTTCTCTTCGAGGTAAAGCAGGGAGCGCAGGCCATCGGCGGCATTGGCGCGCGGCGGCGCGGCGCGGAAGCCGTCGTTGAAGATTTCCAGCGACAGCGGGCCGGTGTAGCCGCTGCGAATGATGGGGGCGAGGAATCCCGCCAGGTCGAACTCGCCCTGGCCGGGGAAGCAGCGGAAGTGTCGGCTCCACTCCAGCACGTCCATGGCCAGCTGCGGTGCGTCAGCCATCTGCACGAAGAAGATCTTGTCGCCTGGAATTTCGGCGATACCACTCGGGTCGCCCTTGATCGACAGGGTGTGGAAGCTGTCCAGCAGCACGCCGAGGGCCGGATGATCAGCCTGGCGCACCAGGCTCCAGACTTGCTGCCAGCTGTTCACATGGCGGCCCCAGGCCAGTGCCTCGTAGCCGATACGCAGATTGCGTGCGCCGGCACGTTCAGCCAGCAGGCGCAGATCGTCGACGAGGATTTCCTCATCGGGCAGGGAGTCGGCCTGGACGTTGCTGCACACAAGCACCAGGTCAGTACCCAGCTCCTGCATCAGGTCGAACTTGCGTTCGGCACGGTCGAGGTTTTTCTGCAGACGGTCGCGGCGACAACCTTCGAAATCACGGAACGGCTGGAACAGGGTGATGGCGATGCCGAGATCAGCGCACATCTGGCGGATTTCGCGCGGGCTGCCGGCGTAGTACAGGAGGTCGTTTTCGAAGATCTCGACGCCGTCGAAACCGGCGGCGGCAATGGCCTCGAGTTTTTCCGGCAGGGTACCGCTCAGGGAGACGGTGGCAATGGAACGCTGCATGCTTCAGCTCCTTGTGGGTGGGCGCCGCAGTTAGCTGTACGAGCCAATTCATTCGCCAAGCAGGCCGGAGACCTGCCGCCGGTACCTGGGGTCGATTCGCGACCCTTTGGTGAATGAATTCGCCCCTACAAGGAAATGCAAAAACCCTTGTTTTCGTAGCTGGATTGATTATTCGCGCGTAAAGTCAGCCCAGCAATTCAATATGTACGAACCAGTTAGTTTTGTGTTCGATCATCGAACAAAAGGCCGGTTATCGAATTGACGCTTTTTCGATCACTGCGCAACATGAACCCCATGTTGCAGGCAACCCACCGGGTGGCATCACTGCCAGCCCAGCCACCCGGAAGACCCTGCGATTGCAACCAGGCACTACGACATAACAATTTCAAGAAACGGGTAACAGCTCATGCTTACTACCAGCTACCTGATCGAAATCCCCTCCTCCAGCCGGCTTGCCACGGCATCCAGATCGAGTGCGACATCCACGTCGCCACTCTGAACTGACTCCCTGACAGAACTCGGACGGCGATAACCGGCCCGCTCCCGACGAGCACCGAAACGCCTGCGTGCACGCGTTCCAGCCTGGCCCCGAGCCATAGGAACGTGAGTCCGGCTACCTAACAAAAACAACGGAGACATCGATGGCTACCACCTCCAGCTCCCAAGCCAAGAAAGCAACCGCCAGCGGATGGATAGGCTCCGCCCTGGAGTATTACGACTTCTTCATCTATGCCCAGGCGGCGGCACTGATCTTCCCCCAGATATTCTTCCCCAACACCGATCCGAAAATGGCCATCATCGCCTCGCTGGCCACCTACGGCGTCGGCTACCTGGCCCGTCCGGTAGGCGCCTTCGTGCTGGGGCACTGGGGTGACACCCGCGGCCGAAAGAACGTACTGCTGCTGTGCATGTTCCTGATGGGTATTTCCACCATGGCCGTCGGCCTGCTACCGACCTACCACGACATCGGCATGCTCGCGCCGGTGCTGCTGGTGGTGCTGCGCCTGATCCAGGGCTTCGCGGTGGCCGGTGAGATTTCCGGCGCCAGTTCGATGATCCTCGAACATGCGCCATTCGGACGACGCGGCTATTTCGCCAGCTTCACCCTGCAGGGCGTCCAGGCCGGCCAGGTGATGGCTGCCGCCGTATTCCTCCCGCTGGCCTACTTCATGCCGAGCGAAGCCTTCAACGAGTGGGGCTGGCGGATTCCGTTCCTGCTGAGCGCTTTCGTCCTGGTGGCCGGCTTCATCATCCGTCGCGAAGTCCACGAGACCCCGGCCTTCGTCAATGAAGAGAACCAGCAGAAAGTCGCCAAGTCGCCGGTTACCGAAGCCTTCCGCCACAGCTGGAAGTGCATGGTGCTGGTGATGTTCATGGCCCTGATGAACGTGATCCCGGTCGTGGCCACCATCTTCGGTGCGGCCTATGCGGTGCAGCCGGCCTATGGCATCGGCTTCGACAAGAGCGTCTACCTGTGGATTCCGGTGGTGGGCAACATCGTCGCCGTGCTGGTGATTCCCTTCGTTGGCAACCTCTCCGACAAGATCGGCCGTCGCCCGACCATGATCGCCGGCTGCCTGGGCTCGGGTGCGCTTGCCTTCGTCTACCTCTACGCCATCAGCATCCAGAGCGTGCCCCTGGCCTTCGCCACCTCGATCCTGATGTGGGGCATGGTCTACCAGGGCTACAACGCCGTGTTCCCGAGTTTCTTCCCTGAGCTGTTCCAGACCCGCTACCGCGTGTCGGCCATGGCCATCGCCCAGAACATCGGCACCATGCTCACCGCCATGCTCCCGGCCCTGTTCGCCGCCGTCGCCCCGCCCGGCTCGGACAACATTCCGGTAGTGGTTGGCACCCTCGCCTTCCTCATCACCTGCGTGTGCGCCCTGGCCGCCTACGTGGCACCGGAAACCCATCGCCTGGCCATGGAAGACCTCGGCAACCCGGATGCCAAGCCGATGGACAAGCGGCAATACGAGTCCAGCCGCGAAAGCAGCATGCGTGCCGTCAGCCACTGATAGCGCCAATCGCCAACACAATGAAGGCCCCTTTCGGGGCCTTCGTTCTTTCTACCGGCCCGATTCCGAAGGCTCATGACAATGGAGATGAGCATGGCATTCCTTCGCCTCAGCATCGCCCGCCGCGCACTGCTCAGCTTCGGTCTGATCGCCTTGCTGGTGCTTCTGCAGGGCCTGTTCGCCCTGCAGAAGGTCGCGCAGGTTCGCGCCACCGGCCAGCACACCGAGAATGTTTCGCTGCCACAGTGGCCGAGTACCGACAGGTACTGGATCAATACGAGCAACTCTCCGCCGCCAACCGCACCGACGATATAGGGTTGCTGCTCAACGGCCGGATACAGGCACTCACCACCCGTACAGGTGATCAATTCGCAGAACTAGCGCATTGCCGAGGGAGACCTCAGTCGCGCGGTGCCGATCCGTAACCAGGACGAAACCCGTCGCCTGTTGGCCGCCCTGGCGGGCATGCAGCAGGGGCTGCGCGACACGCTCGAGCTGATCGCCGGTTAATCGCGCCAGTTGGCCAGCGCCGCAGAGCGGATGAGCCACGGCACCGAGAAAAACACAGGCCGCCAGTTGCAGCAGCACGACGAAATCCAGCTGGCCGCCACCACCGTTACCGAAATGACGACCGCCGTCGAGGAAGTAGCGCGCAACGCGGTATCCACTTCCGACGCCACCCGCGAATCGGCCTCCGATCTCGCGCTACCGGCCCAGCCTGCGCAGCTACCCGAAGCAGTTGCCGGATATCGACTACGACCGGCGACCGAGTGCTCAAGGTTGGACGCGTCGGCCAGGTCTGCTTGCAGGGCCGCAGCCTGTTTGTCGGGGGTGGATTGGCGGGCGAGCGGGTGGCCCTCCGCCCGACGGCGACGGCGACGGCGACGGTGACGGATGGCGTGTTCAAGGTGGTACTCATCCACAAGATCGTGCGCAAGATTGATCTCAGGCAGCGTATGCCATGACCATACAGCCGTTACCCATGTCTCCCGGCTGAACACACGGCACATCCTGCGGCTTGCGCCCCTCTCCCTTTGGGAGAGGGGCTGGGAACTTGCAGTGGACTCAACCCTTGCGCTGCATCCACGCCGCACCCAATCCGCTCAGACAGATGATGGCGATGCCCACCAGGCTGGTCGTATCGGGTGTATGGGAGAAGATCAGGAAGCCCAGCATGCCGGCGAAGACGATCTGGCAGTAACCGAACGGTGCCAGCAAGGCCGGTGCCGCTACGCGGAAAGCCTGGGTCAGCAACAGGTGCGCGATCATCCCCGCGCCACCCAGCGCGAGCATCAGCAAGCCATGCCCCAGGCTCGGCACCTGCCAGAAGAACGGCACCAGCGCGCTCATTACCAGGGTGTTGCACAGGCCGGCGAAGAAGTTGCTGGTGGTCGGGCTATCGTGGGCGGCCACCTTGCGTGTGAGGACCTGGTAGAAGCAGAACCCCAGCGCCGAACAGAATGGAAACAGGATGGCCGGCGTGAACAGCTCGCCACCGGGATGCACCACCACCAGCACGCCGACGAATCCCATTACCACCGCCCCCCATTGGCCAACGGTAACCTTCTCCTTTAGCAGCGGCACCGACAGCGCGGTGACCAGCACCGGTGCAAGGAAGTTGACCGCCGTCGCCTCGGCCAGGGGTATGTATTGCAGCCCGGCAGTGAACAGCAGGCTGGTGCTGAGCAGGCTCAACGCGCGCAATACCTGCAACACCGGGCGCCTGGTCCGCAGCACGCGCAGGCCAGCCTGGGGCAGGAAGATTCCGGCCATCAGCAGCGTGTGCACCAGGTAGCGAGCCCAGACAACCATGACGACCGGATAAAGGCCACCGAGGAACTTGGACAGGGCGTCGTGCCCGGCAAAGAGGAAAGTGGCCAGCACCACCAGCAGGATGCCCCGCAGCGGTTGGTTGGCTCCGGATAGAGGGGCAATCGTGCTCATGGGTTGCTCAAGAAAAGAACGCGACCCAGCCCGGCCGCGCGAAGGGTTAAATCTCAAAGGTGTTCGTGTAGCGCCCGCGCCTTGTCCAACGCCATCTGTGCACGCGCCTGGGCGCTGACGCCCTGCTCCATCAGCTGGCGCGTGGGGATTTCCAGGCTGAGGGGAATATCCGCCGGCAAGGTCCGCAGCAAGCCGATCAGGTCACTGTCTCCATCGCCAGGGAAACGACGCTCGTTGCGCGCCTGGCGGAGGATCTCGTCCATGTCGTCCGGACGCGGACCCGCTACGTCGCAGAGCTGGGCATAGCGCAAACGTGCGGGCGCCACCCTGGCCAAGTCTTCAAGGCGTGAGGCCGAGCGGTTGAAGTGGAAGGCATCCACCAGCACCGCACCGTTGTCCCGGCCAGCCGCCTCGACGATACGCAGGGCCTGGGCGAGGTCGCGTGCGTCGGTCCAGGGCATGAACTCCAGGCTCGGATGAATCCCAAAGCGCGCAGCCAGGTCACAGAAGGCGGCGAAGTTGTCGGTCAGGCGCGCCTCGTCACCATCGTTCCCGGCAACCAGGACTTCTGTAGCGCCGAACTCAGCCCCCGCGGCGAGTACCGGTTCAAAGTCGGCCACGCGGGTTTCCGCCTTGAGCCGAAGGATCTCGATGTCCATCACTTGCACGCCTGTATCACGCAGGCGATCTCGGGTCTGACGGCGCAACCCCGCATCGGCCATTAGCGGGAAGTGGTACTCCTCGGGTGTGGCCGGCACCAGCCGCAGACCGACATGGCTGTAGCCGGCACGGGCGGCCACTTCCACCATTTCAGGCGGCGACAGTTCGAGGACGGTGAGTGCGGCGAGGGAGAAAACTCGGTCAGTCATGTTCTTCTCGGAATCAAGTTCCACAATTTGATTTGCGTTATTTAGAACCTCGTTCCAAATAATCTCAAGAAGAAAGTTCGACCGACTGACGAAAGCAGGATTCGCGAAGATTTTGGGGTGGTGCACGAAACTGGCAGGGGCGATTTCAATCGCCAAGCAGCCCAACGGGCTGCCCTGCTGAACGAGGCAGGGCAGCTGCGCCGCCCCTGGCGAATGAATTCGCCCCTACAGTGATGCGATCAGACGAAAAATTCCGACGCCTGACTTGCTGCGGTGAGCTCTTCCACCGCTGCCAGGAGCAGCGGCGCGACCTCATGCATACGCGCTTCCGGCAGGCGCGCCGTGGGGCCGGCGACGCTGAGCACACCGATGGGCCTGGCGCTACGCGGATCGCGCACGACCGCAGCCAGGGCCGACATGCCCACCGAGGAGCTTTCCACCACCCAGGCATAACCATGCTCACGCGCCAGGCGCAGGCGCTCCAGCAACTCGATGTTGGAGCGCGGAGCATTGGGGCCGAAATCCTTTGCATCGGCCACGCCCTGGCGTTCCACCAGTACCAATGCTTCGGCATCGCTCAGGCTGGCCAGCCAGGCATGGCCGGAGGCTGTGTAGAACAGCGGCGCATCGCGGCCCATATCAGGGTCATAACGCAGGCCGGAACGCGCGCCCTGGGACTTGACGATCCAGGTCAGGCGGTCGCCATCGATCACCCCCAGGCGCACCAGCTCACCGGTTTCCTGGGCCAGGCGGTCGAGGATTGGCTGGACGATATCCGCACCGCTGCTGGCCAGGTAACGGAACGCCATGGCCACCAGCCGGGTGGACAGCTGATAGCGACTGTTCTCCTGGTTCTGACGCACATAACCGAGGCGGATCAGCTCGGCCAGCATGCGGTGGGTCGCACTCTTGGGAATCTGCAACTCGTCGGCAAGGGTCTGCATCGGCAGGCCGCGCGGGTCGCTGGTGAGGCGTTCGAGCAGGTTGAAGGCGCGTTCTATCTGGCTACCGGCCATGGGGCGTGGATCCTCAGGAATGTCCGCCGATTCTAGAAGACATCGCCTCATTTACGAAACCTGGAACCGCGGCACGGGATTCCCACATATCGACACCATAAATGTACGGAATGGTTAGTTTTCGTTCGATGATCGAACGAAAGCGCTTTCAGCCGATTGAACGCAGGGCTGGCGGATTTCACTATCGGTCCCATGTGCGAGGCGTTGCCGCAACCAGCCTGCGATCTCAGCGACGCCTCGCCTCTTACCGACATAAATACAAGAAAGGTCGACCACAATGCTCCAGCCGCATACCCAGAATGCCTCGTCGCCCATTTCCGGGCCGTCCTTCGATTGCGCTTCGCCTTTCGCCTCCGTTGCCCTGGTCCAGCTGGCCAGCGGTGAAGGTCTGGGCGATCGACTGCAACGCTGCTTCGCACGCCTGATCGAGCGCCGCAAAGCCCGCTGACGCCGCCGCAATGCCAACCCTGAGCTGTATTCGCGCAAGCGCCGCGAAGGGGCTTTTGCGCACCCGAAAACAACAATCACAGAGGCAAGAACGAGCATGAATTCCACCCGCCGCCAGGCCCAATCCTTTGTCCCATGCATCCTCGCCGCAGCCGTTACCCTGGCCGCGCTGCCCGCCATGGCTGCCGATGAACATGGCTTCGTGGAGGACGCCACGGCCACGCTGAACCTGCGCAACTACTACATCAACCGCAATTTCGTGAACCCGACCTACCCGCAAGGCAAGGCCGAGGAATGGACGCAAAGCTTCATCCTCGATGCCAAGTCCGGGTTCACCGACGGGCCGGTGGGTTTCGGCGTCGACATGCTCGGCCTGCTTTCGGTAAAACTCGACGGCGGCAAGGGTACCCGCGGCACCCAACTGCTGCCGGTGCATGACGATGGTCGCCCCGCCGATGACTTCGGCCGCCTGGCGGTGGCCGGCAAGATGCGCGTGTCGAAGACCGAGCTGAAGGTCGGCGAGTGGATGCCGGTGCTGCCGATCCTGCGTTCCGACGACGGCCGTTCCCTGCCGCAAACTTTCCAGGGTGGCCAGGTGACCTCCCAGGAGATCGACGGCCTGACCCTCTACGGCGGTCAGTTCCGCCAGAACAGCCCGCGCAACGACGCGAGCCTGGAAGACATGTCCATGAACGGCCGCGCCGCCTTCACCTCGGACCGCTTCAACTTCGCCGGCGGCGAATACACCTTCAACGAGAAACGCACCCTGGTCGGTCTGTGGTACGCCGAGCTGGAAGACATCTACCAGCAGCAGTACCTGCAGGTGCTGCACAGCCAGCCGGTGGGCGACTGGACCCTGGGCGCCAACCTCGGCTACTTCAACGGCAAGGAGAACGGCAATGCCCTGGCTGGCGACCTCGACAACCGCACCTGGTCCGCCCTGCTGTCTGCCAAGTACGGCGGCAACACCTTCTACGTCGGCCTGCAGAAAGTGAGCGGCGACGATGCCTGGATGCGCGTCAACGGCACCAGCGGTGGCACCCTCGCCAACGACAGCTACAACTCCAGCTATGACAACGCCAAGGAGAAATCCTGGCAGGTCCGCCACGACTACAACTTCGCCGCCGTCGGTATCCCCGGCCTGACCCTGATGAACCGCTACATCAGCGGCGACAACGTGCATGTCGGCACCGTCACAGACGGTAAGGAATGGGGGCGTGAGACCGAACTGGGCTACACCGTGCAGAGCGGTGCATTCAAGGCGCTCAACGTGCGCTGGCGCAACGCGAGCATCCGACGCGACTTCAGTAACAACGAGTTCGACGAGAACCGTCTGATCATCAGCTATCCGCTGTCGATTCTCTGATCCTTTGGTAAGCGTGCTTTGACTCCCTCAGCCCGCCATCTGGCGGGCTTTTTTATGGATTGCGATTCCCGCTCTAGTGGCACATCCGATTTCCGTTCGCTGACCGGCCACTTGCGTAGCCCCGGGCTTGGTCCCTGAAAAGAGCAATCTTAGAATACGGAACACAGTTCCAGTATTTGAGGTAAATTTGAAATGCGTGCCACAAGCCCTGCTCCAAACCGCCTCGATTGCGATCTGCTGGTCATTGGCTCAGGCGCCGCAGGCCTTGCCGCCGCCGTCACCGCCGCCCATCACGGCCAGAAAGTGATTCTCGTGGAGAAGGAACCTGTGTTCGGCGGCGCCACCGCGTGGTCCGGCGGCTGGATGTGGGTACCACGCAATCCGTTGGCCCGGCGCGCGGGAATCGAAGAGGACATCGAGCAGCCACGCACCTACCTGCGCAACGAACTGGGCGAGCACTTCCGACCGGAACTGGTGGACGCCTTCCTCGAAGCCTGCCCGGAAATGGTCGGTTTCTTCGAGCAGCACACCGCGCTGCAATTCGTCGACGGCAACGGGATTCCAGACATGCACGGGGATACTCCCGGAGCCGCCAGCGGAGGCCATCAGGTCATCGCCGCTCCCTATGACGCCCGAGAAGTCGGCAACCTGTTGCCACGCCTGCGCAGGACCATGCGCGAAACATCCTTCCTGGGCATGCCGATCATGGCGGGCACCGACCTGGCCGCATTCCTCGGGATGACCCGCTCGCTGCGCGCTTTCGCTCATGTGACGCGGCGCTTCCTCACTCACCTCTATCACCTGGCCCGTTACGGCCGAGCCATGCACCTGGTGAACGGCGTGGCGCTGGTTGCTCGCCTGGCCAGGTCCGCCAACGACCTTGGCGTGCAACTGATGGAGTCGGCACCTGCGCGCCGACTGATAGTTGAAGACGGCAGCGTTCGCGGTGCGGTGGTCGAACGCCATGGCCTCGAGGTCTTCATCCGCGCCGGGGCCGTGGTGCTGGCGGCGGGCGGCTTCCCCAACGACCCGGTACGCCGCAAGGCCATGTTCCCCCGCGATACCAGTGGCCATGACAACCTTGCCCTGCCCCCGCAATCCTGCTCCGGCGACGGCCTGCGTCTGGGTGAGTCCGCCGGTGGAGTGGTTGCCGACGACCTGCGCTCCCCCGTGGCCTGGGCGCCGGTATCCAGGGTGCCCTACCCCAACGGCACCTTCGGCCACTTTCCCCACATCATCGATCGCGGCAAACCCGGCATCATCGGCGTGCTCAAAAACGGCAAGCGGTTCGTCAACGAAGCTGGCGGCTACTACGACTATGTCGATGCCATGAACAAGGCTGTTGCGGAGGACGAGGAGAGCTGTTCCTGGCTGATCTGCGACCATCGGTTCCAGCGCCGCTACGGACTGGGCTTCGCCCGCCCCGCGCCACTGCCGCTCTGGCCGCACTTGCGCAATGGCTACCTCAAGCGCGGCAGGACCCTGGTCGAACTGGCGCAGACCTGTGGCATCGACCCGGCAGGACTGACCACCAGCGTGGCCGCTTTCAACCACCATGCCCGCCGAGGCGAGGACCCGGAGTTCGGGCGCGGCAGCACCGCCTTCAACCGTCGCAGCGGCGACGCCATGCACCAGGGCCCCAACCCCTGCGTGGCACCGATCGAGCACGGCCCTTTCTATGCAGTGAAGGTCCAGCCCGGCTGCTTTGGCACCTTCGCCGGCCTGCGCACCGATGGCCAGGCTCGGGTGCTGGATGAGAACGGTCAGACGATTCCAGGGCTCTATGCAGCAGGCACCGACATGGCCAGCGTGCTGGGCGGGCATTACCCGTCAGGCGGAATCAACCTGGGCCCGGCCATGACCTTCGGCTACATCGCTGGCCTTCATGCCGCGGGCGCCACCATTCAATGAGAAAGCCTCAACC
Organism: Pseudomonas sp. BN606; assembly: GCF_029873115.1. Classification (NCBI taxonomy): domain Bacteria; kingdom Pseudomonadati; phylum Pseudomonadota; class Gammaproteobacteria; order Pseudomonadales; family Pseudomonadaceae; genus Pseudomonas; species Pseudomonas sp. BN606. The sequence goes on from NZ_SSOF01000041.1 coordinate 115,354, forward strand.
CACGAACAAGGAGTCATCCATGCGGAACATCACCACAGCCCAAGGACTGAACATGCCCCAACTCGGCCTCGGTACCTGGCCCATGACGGGCGAGGAATGCACCCGTGCCGTGCGCCAGGCTCTGGAGCTGGGCTACCGCCACATCGACACCGCGCCCGCGTATGAGAACGAGGCAGCCGTCGGGGAGGCCCTGCGTCTGAGCGATGTACCCCGCGAGTCCATCCATCTGACCACCAAGGTCTGGTGGGACAAGTTGCAGCCGGCCGCCATGCGTCAGTCGCTGGAGGACAGCCTGCGTGCCCTGGGTACCGAGCAGGTGGACCTGTTCCTGATCCACTGGCCGGCCAAGGACTGGGATTTGCGGCGCAGCATCGAAACCCTGGTGGCCCTGCGCGATGAAGGCAAGGCACGCTGCATCGGCGTTGCCAACTTCCCCCTGGGCCTGCTGCGCCAAGTGGTGGATGACCTTGGCGCACCGCTGTCAGCCATCCAGGTGGAGTACCACGTGATGCTCGACCAGCAGTGCCTGCTGGACTATGCCCGCAGCAAAGGCCTGGCATTGACCGCCTATACCCCGCTCGCGCGCGGCCTGGCGGCGGACCAGGCCTCGATTCGGCAGATCGCCGAAAAACACGGCGTCCTTCCCAGCCAGGTGGCACTGAAGTGGCTGCTGGAACAGGAAGGCGTCGCCGCCATTCCGAAGGCTTCCAGCATTGCGAATCAGCAGTCGAACCTGGATGCCCTCAAGGTGCAGCTCGACGATGAGGACCGCGCCCTGATCGCTGCCCTGCCGAAGGACACGCGCGTCGTAAGCCCTGACTTCGCGCCGGAGTGGGATACCTGATAGCGGGCCGCGTAGGGGCAACCGCATCGCCCTCGGCGAATGAATTCGCCCCTACAACGTAACGACCGGAGCGCTCTATTTGTGGGAGCGGTTTCAACCGCGATGCAGGCCGAAGGGCTGCCGTCAGTTCGCGAATGAATTCGCTCCCCAGACGCATTGATGCCCAATAAAAAACGCCGCCCGGATGCGTGGTCCGGGCGGCGTTTTCGTCTCGCGCAGATCAGCCTTGCAGCGATTCCACGCCCAGCTCATCCCACACGGCTTCAGCCAGGTGGAAGGTGGCATTGGCTGCGGGGATGCCGCAGTAGATGGCGCTCTGCATGATCACTTCCTTGATCTCGTCGCGGGTCACGCCATTGTTCTTCGCGGCGCGCAGGTGGAGCTTCAGCTCACCCTCGCGATTCATGCCGATGAGCATGGCGATAGTGACCAGACTGCGGGTGTGGCGCGGCAGACCGGGGCGGGTCCAGATATCGCCCCAGGCATGGCGGGTGATCATTTCCTGGAACTCTTCGTTGAACGGCGTGAGGCTCTGCAGGCTGCGGTCCACGTGGGCGTCACCCAGCACCGCGCGGCGCACCTTCATGCCAGCTTCGTAACGTTCTTTCTCGTCCATCTTTACGTCCTCGAATGTGGACCGTAGGAGCGAGCTCTGCTCGCGAATAACGCTTTCGCGAGCAGAGCTCGCTCCTACATCAATTGTCAGGCAGCAAGGAAAGCCAGCACGCGCTGGCTGAACGCATCACCAGCCTGCACGTTCGACAGGTGGGCTGCATGGAACTCCACCAGCTCGGCGCCGATGATGCGCTCTTGCATGAAGCGGCCGTGCTCGGTGGTGGTCACCGGGTCGCCACTGCCACAGACGATCAGAGTCGGCGCACTAATGCTGCCAAGCTGCTCGCGGTAGTCGGCATCACGTACGGCGGCGCAGTTGGCGGCGTAACCCTCAGGCGAGGTTTGCGCCAGCATGCCGACAATGGGTTCGACCTTGGCAGGCTGCGCCTCGGCGAAATCCGGGGTAAACCAGCGGGAAATCGAAGCATCGCGCAGATCACGCATGGCCTGGGCGCCGCCAGAAAGGACTGTGTCGATGCGCGGGTTCCAGACTTCCGGGCTGCCGATCTTGGCGGCCGTGTTGCACAGCACCAGGCGCTCGATGCGCTCGGGAGCATTGATTGCCAGCCACTGGCCGATCAGGCCGCCCATGGACAAGCCACAGAAATACGCTTTCTCGATATCCAGGGAATCCAGCAGGTCGAGCACATCACGGCCCAGTTGCTCGATGCTGTAGGGACCTTCGCTGACCAGGGACTTGCCGTGGCCACGGGTGTCATAGCGCAGCACCTGGAAGTGCTTGGTGAAGGCCGGGATCTGGGCATCCCACATGTGCAGGTCGGTGCCCAGGGAGTTGGACAGCACCAGCACCGGCGCACCGGCCGGGCCTTCGAGGAGGTAGTTCAGGTCGCCATCGGCGAGACGTACGGCAGGCATGCAAATCTCCTAGCGCGAAAATGCGTTGTGTTCGGCCAGAGCGCGGTCCACCCAGCGGCGGGCCTGGCCAAGGTAATGGGCCGGGTCGAGCAGGCGGTCCAGCTCGGCGGCAGAAAGCTGTGCGCTGATTTCGGCATTGGCGCCGAGTACAGCACGTAGATGAGCGCCCTCCTTCACAGCCTGGCGGCAGCACTGCTCCACCAGGTGATGAGCCGCGTCGCGACCGATGCGCTGGGCCAGGGCAATGCTCACGGCTTCGGCCAGCACCAGGCCCTGGGTCAGGTCGAGGTTGCGGCGCATGCGTGCGGCATCCACTTCCAGGCCAGGCACCACCAGCAACGCTTGCTGCAGGGCACCGGAAACCAGGCAGCAGAGTTCGGGCAGTGTTTCCCATTCGGCATGCCACAGACCAAGACTGCGCTCGTGCTCCTGGGGCATGGCGGCGAACATCGTGGACACCAGGCCCGGTGCGCGCGTAGCGGCGCCGATCAGCACGGCGGCACTCACTGGATTGCGCTTGTGCGGCATGGTGGACGAACCGCCCTTGCCCGGCGCGGAGGGTTCGAAGACTTCGCCTGCTTCGGTCTGCATCAGCAGGCTGAGGTCACGGCCCAGCTTTCCCAGGCTGCCGGCGATCAGTCCGAGCAGGCTGGCGAACTCCACCAGGCGATCACGCTGGGTGTGCCAAGGCTGGTCGGGCAGGTTCAGGTCCAGCTCGCGGGCCAGGGCCTCGGCAACAGGCCAGGCCTGCTCGCCCAGGGCGGCGAGACTGCCGGACGCACCGCCGAACTGCAGGCAGAACAAACGCGGCTTGAGTTCAGCCAGGCGTTGACGATGACGGGTTACCGCACCCAGCACGCCAGCCAGCTTCATGCCGAGGGTGACGGGAGTGGCCTGCTGCAGCCATGTACGGCCGGCCAGCGGGGTGTCGGCGAAGCGTTCAGCCTGCACGGCCAGGGCCTGGGCCAGGCCGGCAAGGTCCTGCTCCAGCAGCTCGGCGGCGGCGCGCAGTTGCAGCACCAGACCGCTGTCCATGGCGTCCTGGCTGGTAGCCCCCAGGTGCACGAAGCGTTCGGCTTCCGTGCTTTGGGCGGCCACGCGCTTGCCCAGCGCCTTGACCAGAGGGATGGCGGAGTTGCCAGCCGTGGTGATGGCCAGGGCCAGTGCAGAGTAGTCGTAGAGTTTGGCGCTGCAGGCCGCCTCGATGGGCGCCACAGAGTCGCCGGGGATCAGGCCGACGCTCGCCTCGGCGCGCGCCAATGCGGCCTCGAAGTCCAGCATGCCCTGCACACGTCCCCGGTCGGAGAACACCGCACGCATGGCGGGCTGGGTGAAATAGGCGTCGAAGAGTTGGTTGCTCGGGCTGTTCAAGCCGGTGCTCCGGAAATCGGGATGGTGTTTCGTTTTATAGCAGCCGGCCCCGAGAGGCCAGTGATTGCCGTGCGAGGTGGGCTGAAGCCCACCTTACAGGCATTCACAGGCGTAGCGAGCGCAGGCAGGTCGGGGGCGACCAGCGCGCAGCAACCGGAATGTACTTCTGTACATGAGGATTGCGAGCACTGCCCAACCCCGAGATGGCAAGCGCTGTAGCCTGTCAGACCCGCTCGATGGCCAGGGCGAGGCCTTGGCCCACCCCCACACACATGGTCGCCAGGCCCAGCTTGCCGCCGGATTTCTCCAGCTGGTGCAGGGCGGTCTGGACCAGACGCGCACCGCTGGCACCCAGAGGGTGGCCGAGGGCGATGGCGCCGCCGTTGGGGTTGACCTTCTCGCTGTCGTCGGCGATGCCGAGTTCACGCATGACGGCCAGGCCCTGTGCGGCGAAGGCTTCGTTCAGTTCGATCACATCGAAGTCGCCGATGGCCAGGTTAAGGCGCTCCATCAGCTTGCGCACGGCGGGAACCGGGCCGATGCCCATGACGCGCGGCGCTACGCCAGCGCTGGCCATGCCGAGCACTTTCGCGCGCGGGGTCAGGCCGTGCTTCTTCACCGCCTCAGCGGAAGCCAGGATCAGCGCCACGGCACCGTCGTTCACGCCCGAGGCGTTGCCGGCGGTGACAGTCTTGCCTTCGCCATTGACCGGCTTCAGCTTGGCCAGGGCTTCGAGGGTGGTGTCCGGACGCAGGTGCTCGTCCTGGTCGACTACCGTTTCGCTCTTCTTGCCCTTGATTACCACCGGGACGATCTCTTCGGCGAAGAAGCCTGCAGCCTGGGCGCGACCGGCGCGCTGCTGGCTACGTACAGAGAACAGGTCCTGGTCTTCACGGGAGACCTGGTAGTCATCGGCCACGTTGTCCGCGGTTTGCGGCATGGCATCGACGCCGTACTGGGCCTTCATCAGCGGGTTGATGAAGCGCCAGCCGATGGTGGTGTCTTCGATTTTCTGGGTGCGACCGAAGGCGCTGTCGGCCTTGCCCATCACATAAGGTGCACGGGACATGGATTCCACGCCGCCAGCGATGGCCAGTTCCATCTCACCCGAGGCGATGGCGCGGAAGGCGGTGCCCACGGCGTCCATGCCCGAGGCGCACAGGCGATTCAGGGTCACACCCGGCACGCTGTCCGGCAGGCCGGCCAGCAGAAGCGCCATGCGCGCCACGTTACGGTTGTCTTCGCCGGCCTGGTTGGCGCAGCCGAGGAACACCTCATCCAGCAGATCCCATTTCACTTGGGGGTTGCGCTCCACCAGGGCCTTGATCGGGATGGCAGCCAGATCGTCGGCGCGTACCGGCGCCAGCGAGCCGCCGAAGCGGCCGATGGGCGTGCGAATGGCGTCGCAGATGTAGACCTCGCGACTCATTCCTCACCGCCTTGCTGGCCGTGGGCAGCAGCGGTGCGAGCTTCCAGGGCGCGCAGCGCGGTCAGCTCGGTTTCGTTGGGGGCCAGGGTCTCGGAAACGTCGGCGGCGAAGCGAATGGCCCAGCCGGTGTTCTCGATGACCTGCTCGCGGGTCACGCCCGGGTGCAGCGAGGTGACGATGAATTCGTTGGTACCGGCTTCCGGCTCCATGATGCAGAGGTCGGTAATCAGCGCCACCGGACCTTTGCCGGGCAGGCCCAGCTGCTTGCGGTGGTCACCGCCTTCACCGTGGCCGACGGAGGTGATGAAGGCCAGCTTATCGACGAAAGTGCGGTGGGACTGCTTGAGGATGATCAGCACTTCCTTGGCGGAACCGGCAATCTCCGGAGCACCGCCGGCGCCCGGCAGACGCACTTTCGGGCTGTTGTAGTCGCCGATCACGGTGGTGTTGATGTTACCGAAGCGGTCGACCTGGGCGGCGCCGAGGAAACCGACGTCGATGCGGCCGCCTTGCAGCCAGTAACGGAAGATTTCACCGGTGGGCACTACGGTGTCAGCGGTTTCGGCCAGCTCGCCGTCACCGATGGACAGCGGCAGCACGGTCGGCTTGGCGCCGATGGGGCCGGACTCATAGATCAGCACCACGTCCGGGGACGAGGTCAGGCGCGCCAGGTTGGCGGCCTTGGACGGCAGGCCAATGCCAACAAAGCAGACGGCGCCATTCTTCAGGCGGCGGGCAGCCGCCACGGTCATCATTTCATTGGTGGTATAGGCGCTCATCACTTGGCCTCCGCAATCTTGGCTTGGAACTCGGCGAAATCGGCAGTGCCACGGATGTACTCATCGATCCAGGCAGTGAAGGTTTCGCGGTTGCGGGCGATCGGGTCCCAGGCCTGGTAGAAGCGGTTGTCGCGCTCGTAGTAACCGTGGGCGTAGGACGGATGGGCACCACCAGGCACATGGCAAACAGCGGTCAGGGCCCAGGTGGGCAGGACGCAGGCGTTCATCGGCGCGTTCAGGTCGTCGACAATTTCTTCGACGGTGACGATGCAACGCTTGGCTGCAAGGGCCGCCTCCTTCTGCACGCCGAGGATGCCCCAGAGCAGCACGTTGCCCTTGCGGTCGGCCTTCTGCGCATGGATCACAGTCACGTCCGGACGAACCGACGGGACCGCCGCCAGTTGCTCACCGGTGAACGGGCACTGGATGAACTTGATGTTCGGGTTGACCTTCGGCAGGTCGGAACCGGCATACGCACGCAGCACGGCGAACGGCAGGCCAGAGGCACCGGCCACATAGGAGTTGGCCAGGTCGGCGTGGCTGTGTTCGTCGATCTCCAGGGCATTCGGCCACTGCTTCTCTACGGCGTCACGCAGGCGGTGTAGCGAGCCCACGCCGGGGTTGCCGCCCCAGGAGAAGGTCAGCTTGCGGGTGCAGCCGGCGCCGATCAGCAGGTCATAGACCAGGTCAGGGGTCATGCGCACCACGTGCAGGTCTTTCTTGCCCTGGCGGATGATTTCGTGGGAAGCGGCAGTAGGAATCAGGTGGGTGAAGCCCTCGAGGGCTACCTTGTCGCCGTCGTTGATGAAACGCTCGACGGCTTCGCGGAGGGAAATGATTTCAGCCATGGTCGATCTCGTGTTGTTATCCAGGGCGTTTAGGGCGCCGGGTGAGGAAAAAGTACTCCCCGTCCCCACCCTGGACAATCCGATAATCGACTATTCGTGCGGTTATCGAACGGATGTGTATGTTGCTACCGAATCCGTTCCCGGCCGCAGCGACCTCAACCGTCGAAAGCCTTTTTCAATGCCGCGATATCCAGTTTCTTCATCTGCATCATCGCTGCGAAGGCACGCTGCGAAGGCGCCGACAGCGAGTCCTCGAGCATTTCAAGCATGGCGATGGGCACCACCTGCCAGGACAGACCGAAGCGGTCCTTGAGCCAGCCGCACTGCTGGGCATTCGGGTCACCACCGGCGGAAAGCCGGTCCCAGTAGTAGTCCAGTTCTTCCTGGTCATCGCAGTGGATCTGAAAGGACACAGCCTCATTGAAGGTGAATACCGGGCCGCCATTCAGAGCAGTGAAGCGCTGGCCGTCCAGTTCGAAGTCCACGGTGAGTACAGACCCCGGCTCCCTGCCATGGACATCCCTGCCCGCCTCGCCATAACGACTGATGGTCGCGATCTTCGAATTGGGAAAGATGCCGATGTAGAAGTTGGCGGCAGCCTCAGCCTGGTCGTCGAACCACAGGCACGGGACGATGGTGTGAATCCGCTTGCTCATGATGCACCTCCTGCTGGGGTGGGATGACGATAGACGATCATCCCCTGGTCGATCGGCGAGCTGTCGGATAGACAGACCCGCCCCGCAGCCGACCGACGGGTACCAGGACGAAGCCTGCCTCAGCCGTGCATCTCCTCAACCAACACCTTCACCAACTCCGCAGCCGGCATCTCCCGCGCCAGCGGTGCGCCCTGCCCGGCCCACTGAACGGCGAAATCGTTGCAGCCCCTGGTGCTGGCCGCGGCATGCAGGGCCTTGGCGGCATCGTAGGTATTCGGATAGTCCGGCAGGGCCGGAGCATCCGGGGTATCGAGGTCCGTCCAGAGACGATTGACCATGCCACGGGCCGGGCGACCGGAAATGGCGGCGGTAATGCGCGTCTGGCGGGCGCGATCACTCTTCAGCGCAGCGCGATACGCGGCGTTGGCTGCGGACTCGGGACATGGCACGAAGGCAGTGCCCAACTGCGCCCCCTGAGCCCCCAGTGCCATGACGGCGCGGATGCCCTGCCCGTCCATGATGCCGCCGGCGGCGATTACCGGCAGCCGGGAGTGGCGAGCAATGAGCCGCACAAGCGCCAGGGTGCCTATTCCGTCATCACCTTTTTCCGGCTCGAACACACCACGATGGCCGCCCGCCTCCACACCTTGGGCGACTATGGCATCGACCCCGGCCGCCTCTACCAGGCGCGCCTCTTCCAGGCTGGTGGCGCTGGCCAGCAAGCGGATGCCTGCACCCTTCAGCGCGTCGATCCAGTCCTGCGGCGGTAGTCCGAAGTGGAAGCTGACCACGGCCGGGCGCTCGTCGAGCAATAGCTGCGCCATCTCGGGGTCGCCAAGGAAGCTCTTGTAGATCTCGCGAATACCCGCCGGCGGTTCGGCGTCGAACTCGCTGAACAAAGGCCGCAGGTGTTCCAGCCAGGCTGCCTCACGCTGGGCATCGGATACGGCCGGACGGTGGCAGAACAGGTTGACGTTGAAGGGCCTGCTGGTCAGGGCACGGGTTTCCACGAACATGGCGCGGGCCTGGGCCGGGGTGCTGGCACCGATACCGATGGAGCCCAGTGCGCCGGCATTGGAAACGGCGGCGGCCAGGGCCGGGGTGGAAACGCCCACCATGGGGGCCTGGATGATGGGATGCTCGATGCCGAGCAGATGAGCAATGGACATGGCGCAGCGACTCCTTGGCACGTGAAAGCCTGGCCAATCTATCTTAAATGGAGAATAATTTTAAGCATTCATTCTCGTATAGAGATCAATGGCCATGGATCTATCCAGCCTGGAGATATTCCGCGCGGTTGCCCTGGAATGCAGCGTCACCCGTGCCGCGCAGCGATTGCAGCGGGCGCAGTCCAACGTCACCACGCGAATCCGTCAGTTGGAGGAAGAGCTGGGCACCGCGCTGTTCCTCCGCGATGGCAAGCGCATGACCCTGACTGATCGGGGCCAGGCCTTCCTCGATTACAGCGAGCGGCTGCTGGCCCTGGCTGATGAAGCGCGCCAGGCCATGCACCCGCTGCAACCTGCCGGTCGCCTGCGCCTGGGCACCATGGAGAGCACTGCTGCCAGTCGCCTGCCCGTGCCACTCGCGGACTTCCACGGTCAATGCCCCGACGTGGAGCTGGAGGTGAGTACTGGCACCAGTCAGGCGCTGGTGGAAGGCGTTCAGGCACGCCGCCTCGATTGCGCCCTGGTGGCCTGGTCCAGGGAAGAGGAGGAGGTTGCCGCGATGGGGCTGGAAGCGCAGCCGGTTTTCCTGGAGGAGTTGCTGCTGGTCTTGCCAGCCGGCCACCCGCCGGTAGAAGGACCATCCGATGTGCGGGTGCGGGGGCTAGCGGGATTCGCCGAGGGCTGCACGTATCGGCAGATCGCCGAGAACTGGTTGTCCGGCGAAAGCCGCCCACTGCCAAAGGTGCAGCAGGTGGGCTCCTACCACGCCATCCTCGCCTGCGTGTCGGCTGGCTCCTGCGTCGGCATCCTGCCGCGCTCGGTGCTGGAGTTGCAGCGCGAACCTCCGCTACTACGACAATTTCCCCTCATGCAGGTAGAAACCCTGCTGGTCTGGCGCCAGGGCTATTCCACGGCCGCCTTCGAGGCATTTCGCCGGGTACTGTCCAGCATCGACTGAACGCGTGCTGCCGTGGCCCGAGAATCAGGACTCCACGGGGGCGCCACTGTCTCCCCAGCCCTGGTGGCGCGGCAGGCCATCGTCCGGCAGGGTCAGGAGCGGATGCTTGGAGCGCACGAACACGTAGCGGTCCGGTTTGCCGCCAGGGTCGGCGTCGCGGTCCAGCGTCGGTATGTGCACCAGTTCGAAGTCGGGAAAGCTGTCCACGTGCAGGTACATGTGGCAACCGCATTCGGAACAGAAGTAACGGTGGCAGGTGGACTTGGAGTGATAGCACTTCAGCTTGTCGGCATTGTCGGTAATCCGGAAGGCGCTGCGGTCCACAACCGCAATGATCGCCATGGCGCCACCGCAGATGTCGGTGCAGTCGGTGCACAGGCAGTAATGCACCTCCGCGGGCCTAGCGGTGTATTCGTAACGCACCGGGTTGTTGTCGCACCGGCAGCCACCGACCGCCCTGAATGACTCGGTCATGTCAGTTCTCCCATCGAGGTTGAATCCGCACGGCGCCGCACCGTGCCGGCGTGCACCGGCGAGGGTCTGGTTCGTGAACGTGGGAAGAACGCCGGAAGTGTGTCCCGGAGCGGGCCTGGGCCCGCGTGGGCACGGATCAGTTGGACCTCACCGCTGCATTGATCAGATTAGTTCAGAGCCGACCGTGCAGCGCCTTCTCGAAGATCCGACTGTACGCCTGGGCGTCGTACTGGACCGGATTGGTTCCGGCGGACGGATCGACCTCGGCCATGCGCCCGACCTGCTCCACTCGCTTATCGTCGATGCCGATTTCACTCAGGCTATGGGGGATGTCCAGTTCGCTGCGCAGATCCACCACCCAGTCGAGCACACCGGCAAAACCTGCCTTGGGCAGGCCGAGGTAACGCGCAAGCCTTGCCATGGCCCCTTCGATGTGGGTTCGGTTAGCCTGAAGCACGTAAGGCATCAGTACGGCATTGAGCAAGCCGTGATGGGCGTCGTACAGCGCGCCGAGGGGATGGGCCAGGGCATGCATGGCGCCAAGGCCGCGCTGGAATGCAGTGGCGCCCATGCTTGAAGCCACCAGCATCTGCAGCCGCGCCTCGACATCGCTCCCCCGCGAGGTCGCCCGTGGCAGATAGTCCTTGACCAGGCGCATGCCTTCCAGGGCGATACCGGCGGCCATTGGGTGATAGAGCGGTGAGCAGTAGGCTTCCAGGCTGTGGGACAGGGCATCCATGCCAGTCGCTGCAGTGATATGAGGCGGCAGTCCGACGGTGAGTTCGGGGTCGAGGATGACGATGGCCGGCAGCATCCGGGCATGGAAGATGATCCGCTTGATATGCGCCTGGTCGTCGGTGATGACCGCCGCACGGCCAACTTCGGAGCCGGTACCGGCCGTGGTCGGCACGGCAACCACCGGGGCCATGCCGGCCACGTTGACGCGCGAGGCGTTGTCGCCGATGTCCTCGTAGTCCCAGAGCGGGCGATCCTGCCCCACCATCAGGGCGATGGCCTTGCCCGCATCCAGCGCCGAGCCACCGCCGAACGCGATCACCCCGTCATGGCGCCCAGCCTTGAACGCAGCTACGCCATCCATCACGTTCGGCCCGGTAGGGTTGCCCTTGATCTGATGGAACAGCCCGGCCGTGAGGCCCGCATCGCGACATTGGCGCAAGGCCGAGTCGATCATCGGCAGCGCTGCAAGCCCCGGGTCGGTGACCAGCAGCGGCGCCTGCATACCGAGCTCCCGGCAAGCGGCGCTCAACTCCTTGATGCGACCGACACCGACTCGCACCGACGTCGGGTAGTTCCAGTTCATGCGGAAGTGGCTCGGGTCCATGGCGCGCCTCACAGGCTGTTCTTGAAATGGAAGGACTTCGGCCGGGTCAGGTGTTCGTAGCCCACCCGCGACAGGGTGCAGCCGCGCCCGGATTGCTTGACGCCGGTCCAGGCCAGGGCCGGGTCCAGGTAGTCGCAGCGGTTGAGGAAGACAGTCCCCGCCTCGACCCGGTCGGCCAGTTCCAGGGCAGCGGCTTCATCCTTGCTGAAGATTGCGGCGGTCAGGCCATAAGGGCTGTCGTTCATCAGCGCCAGTGCCTCGTCGTCGTCGCGCACTTTCTGGATGCCCACCACCGGACCGAAGGATTCCTCGTTCATCACCCGCATGCCATGGTGGACGTCAGTGAGCACCTGCGGTGCCAGGTAGGCGCTGCCGGGCTGGTCCAGGGCAAACGCGGCCGGATCGAGATGGGCTCTCGCACCCTGCCCCACTGCCTCGCGTATCTGGGCCCGGACGAACTCCGCCGCTTCGCTGCGCACCAGCGGCCCCAGGGTGGTTTCCGGGTCGTCGGAGCGGCCCAGCCGATATTGCCCCACCAGCTCAACGGCCTGCTCGACGAAGGCATCGTAGAGATCGGTATGCACGTAGATGCGCTCGATGCCACAGCAAGACTGCCCGGAATTGAAGAAAGCGCCGTCGATGGCGGTCTCCACGGCGTGGCCGAGATCTGCGTCCGCGCGCACGTAGGCTGGGTCCTTGCCACCCAATTCCAGACCGCAACTGATGAAGCGCCCGGCCGCCGCCCGTTCGACCATGGCACCGCCCTCCACCGAGCCGGTGAAGGCCACGTGGCGAACCGGCTCGGCCTGGATCAGTTGCTCCGTGTCACTGTGAGTCAGGTGAAGGTATTGCAGCACGCCCTCCGGCAGGCCAGCTTCGGCGAATGCCTCGGTCATGCGTTCGGCACAGAGCGGTGTTTGCGCGGAGTGCTTGAGCAGCACGCAATTGCCCGCCAGCAAGGCCGGGACCACTGCGTTCACGGCCGTCAGGTAGGGGTAATTCCAGGGCGCGATGACCAGCGCCAGCCCCAGCGGCTCGCGGCGGATCAACCGGGTGAAGCCAGGTTTGTCCGGCAGGCGGATATCGGCCAAAGCCTCTTCTGCGATATCAGCCATGTAGGAGGCGCGCTCAACGAAGCCACGGATTTCCCCCGGCGCGTAGCGGATTGGCCGCCCCATCATCCAGCAAAGCTCTTCGGCCAGCTGTGCCTCACGGGCAGCGAACGCAGCAATGGCACGGCGAGTGATCGCAACCCGTTCGGCCGCTGGCGTGCCCTTCCAGGTATCACGCGCGAACTCGGCCAGCTCCAGCGCCGCCGCGATCTCTGTCGATGAGGCCCAGGGGCGCTCGACGTAGATCGAACCATCAATGGGTGAGCGGGTCTGCAGCATCTTGCTCATGGGACAGCTCCCTTGGTTGCCTACCTTTCAAGCCTAGCCAACGCACTACTGGCCAAGGGTTTCCTTGAACAACGCCTGCATGTCGGCCCAGGAGTTCTCGTCAGCCACCTCGTTGTAGCCGAGATCCGGACCTTTCTCGCTGCCATGCCCGGCATGGCTCAGGCGGTCGGCATCGGGATTGGTGAAGCTGTGCTTGGCCTTCGGCTGGATCACCACACGGTAGTCCGCCTTGGCGTTATCGAACTCTTCCTTGAACGTCGTGACCGAGGCCATGGGCACCAGGGTGTCATTCTCGCCATGCTCCACCAGCACCTTGGCCTTGACCGCGCCCGGTTTGGCGGCTGACGTGGCGGCCAGTACACCGTGAAAACTGACTACAGCGGCCAGCGGCACGCCTTCGCGTGCCATATCCAGCACCACCTTGCCGCCAAAGCAGTAGCCGATGGCGGCCAGCTTGTCGGGATCGGTCTGCGGCTGGGCCTTGAGCAGGTCGAGGCCTGTCAGGAAGCGTGCCTTGGCCGCCGGCGCACTGGCCAGGGCGGCCTGCATGAAGGCCTGGGCATCGGCCGGATGCTCTGTGTTCTTGCCATCGCCATACATATCAATGGCCAGGGCGCTGTAGCCGAGCGCAGCGAGATCACGGGCGCGGCGCTTGGCATAGTCGTTCAGCCCCCACCATTCGTGGACCACGATCACCCCGGGCCGTTTACCGACGACGGCATCGTCATAGGCGTAGTAGCCAACCAGGGACGTGCCATCCGGGCCCTTGTAGGGAATTTCACTGGTTTTGATTTCGGCCTGGACGAGGCTGGCGCCGAGGAGCAGCGCAAACAGGAGCGCAAATCTGGACATGCAGTTTTCCTCCAACCTGAAGTGGTGAGAAACAACTGAATCCAGTGTCGCGGGTTTGTCGGTTTTCGCCAGCGTTCCCTGAAAGGATCCGTGTTGAATGCGAATTGTGGGGGGTATCTCGAGTCGTGCCACGGGCTTGCAGGAGCGAGGGCGACGCCAAGTTCTTGCTCGCGAAAACTCCGGCACGATCTTCGCGAGCAAGCTCGCTCCTACACGTCAGTCTCGGTCGAGCAGATGGAAACGCGGCAACCGAAGCTTCCAGTGGATGGCCGCCAGACGAATCAGCAGAACCACCAGCATGGCCGCCGCGGTCACCAGCCACCCCGGCAGCGCCACCTCGCGCAGGCCAAGGAAGACGAGGGAGCCGGCGATGCAGGCGATTGCATAGATCTCCTTCTGGAAGATCAGCGGCACCTCGTTGCAGATGATGTCCCGCAGTACGCCACCGCCCACACCGGTAATCACCCCCATGATCACCGCCGTGCCTGGCTGCAGGTTGTGCTGCAGGGCGACCTCGGTGCCATACACGGTGAAAACCGCGAGGCCGAAGGCGTCTGCAATCAGTAATCCGGCTTCGTTGATCGGTTGCGTCAGGCGCACCCAGATAACCGTACCCAGCGCGGCCAGGGACGCCACCAGGATGTAGGTATCGTCACGAATCCAGCTCACCGGGTGGTTGCCGAGGATAACGTCCCGCAAGGTGCCGCCACCCAGAGCAGTGATGATGGCGATAACCAGCACACCGAAAAGGTCCATGGACTTGCGCCCCGCCATCAGGGCACCGGTAATGGCGAAGACCGCTACGCCGAACAGGTCGGACAAATAGAAGAGTTGCTCCATTCGGCGTCAGGCGCCGACCGGTGAACGCATGGTGACGAACTCTTCGGCGGCAGTCGGGTGCACACCGATGGTTTCGTCGAAGATGCGCTTGGTAGCGCCTGCCTTCAGCGCAACGGCCAGGCCTTGGACGATCTCGCCCGCCTCCGGACCGACCATGTGGCAACCGAGAACACGATCGGTATCGGCATCCACCACCAACTTCATCAGCGTGCGCTCCTGGTTCTCCGTCAGGGTCAGCTTCATGGGCCGGAAGCGGCTCTCGAAGACCTTGACCTTGTGGCCCTTGGTGCGTGCCTGATGCTCGGTCAGGCCGACAGTGCCGATATTGGGCAGGCTGAACACGGCGGTGGGAATGTGTTCGTAGTCCACCGGGCGGTATTCCTCGGGCCTGAACAGGCGACGGGCCACGGCCATGCCTTCGGCCAGCGCGACCGGAGTGAGCTGCACGCGGCCGATCACATCACCCAGGGCCAGAATGGAGGGCTCGGCGGTCTGGAACTCGTCATCCACCTTGATGAAGCCACGCGAGTCGAGTTCGACGCAGGTGTTCTCCAGGCCCAGGTTGTCGAGCATCGGGCGCCGGCCGGTGGCATAGAAGACACAATCGGTCTCCAGGTGGCGGCCGTCCTTCAGCGTCGCAAGCAGGCTGCCGTCAGGCTGCCGCTCGATGCGGGCGATGTCAGAATTGAATTGCAGGTTCATCCCCTTCCTGCCCAGCTCATCGCGCAGGTGGTTGCGCACGCTATCGTCGAAGCCACGCAGGAAGAGTTCGCCGCGATAGAGCAAGGATGTCTGCGCACCCATGCCGTGGAAAATCGATGCGAACTCGACGGCGATATAGCCACCGCCTACCACCAGTACGCTCTTGGGCAGTCGTTCGAGGAAGAAGGCTTCGTTGGAGCTGATGGCCAGTTCGCGGCCGGGAATGTCCGGGATCTGCGGCCAGCCGCCGGTTGCGACCAGAATGTTCTTTGCTGTGCATCGCTGGCCAGCCACCTCTACGGTGTGTGGGTCCACCAGCTTGGCGTGACCTTCCAGCAAGGTGACACCACTGTTGACCAGCAGGTTTCGATAGATGCCATTGAGGCGGTGGATCTCGCGATTCTTGTTGGTGATCAGGGTCTGCCAGTCGAAGTCGGCCTCATCGAGGTTCCAGCCGAATCCCTTGGCCTGCTCGAAGTCCTCGGCGAAATGTGCACCGTAGACCAGCAGCTTCTTCGGCACGCAGCCGACGTTGACGCAAGTGCCGCCGAGATAACGGCTCTCGGCTATGGCAACGCGGGCCCCGAAGCCTGCGGCGAAACGGGCGGCACGCACACCGCCGGAACCGGCACCTATGACGAAGAGGTCGAAGTCGTAAGCCATGGCAAATCTCCAGAAACAAGCCGCCAGCATACCGGAAGATCTGTCTCTGACCAGTTACCGGGCCTATTCTTGAAGCATCAAAAAGGAGGTTCCCATGCGCCCCACTCTCACCCATGTGGCCCTGCATGTACCGGAGCTGGAAGCCTGCATTCGCTTCTATGCGGACTTCTGCGGAATGCGCGTGATCCACGAGCGCGCAGGCAAGGGTTCGAAGATCGTCTGGATGGCCGAACCCGGCAAGGAACACCAGTTCATCTTCGTGATAATGCCCGGCGGCCAGGACCGCCATCTCGCCGCTGACGACTACAGCCACTTCGGTTTCGCGGTAGACAGCCGGGAACGGGTCGACGCCATCGCCGTCCAGGCCGAAGCCGCCGGCTGCTTGATCTGGCCCCCTCGCGACGAGCCCTATCCCGTTGGCTACTACTGCGGCCTGCGCGACCCGGCGGGCAACTATGTGGAGTTCAGCTACGGCCAGCCATTGGGACCGGGATCGGAGGCCTTGCCGATTCCCTAGAGTGCGCTGTGGGCACCGTTCACGCCCCTTGTGAGGGCGTTTTCAATCGCCATGCGGACTGCAGGTTCACCCTTCAACTGCCGAGGGGCAGCTGCGCTGCCCTAGGCGAGTGAATTCGCCCCCACAGGAAAACCGATCCCGGTATTGACGTCCTGCGCCCGAAATGAAAAAGGCCGCCCGAAGGCGGCCTTTTCGTTGGCATGGCCCGATCAGTAGGCCTTGCCAGTCTTGTACAGATTCTCGAAGCAGTAGTTGGTGGCTTCGATGTAGCCTTCCGCACCACCGCAGTCGAAACGCTTGCCCTTGAACTTGTAGGCCAGCACGCAACCGTCCTGGGCCTGTTTCATCAGGGCGTCGGTGATCTGGATTTCACCACCCTTGCCCGGCTCGGTCTGCTCGATGAGATCGAAGATGTCCGGGGTCAGGATGTAGCGGCCAATGATTGCCAGGTTGGACGGGGCGTCTTCCGGCTTGGGCTTCTCCACCATGCTGTTCACACGGAAGATATCGTCACGGATCATCTCGCCGGCGATCACGCCGTACTTGGAGGTTTCCTCGCGCGGCACTTCCTGGATGGCGACGATGGAGCAGCGGAACTGGTTGTACAGCTTGACCATCTGCGTCAGTACGCCGTCACCTTCCAGGTTAAGGCAGAGGTCGTCGGCCAGGACCACGGCGAAGGGTTCGTCACCGATAAGCGGACGACCGCTGAGAATGGCGTGACCCAAGCCTTTCATTTCAACCTGGCGGGTGTAGGAGAAGCTGCATTCGTCGATCAGGCGACGGATGCCGACCAGGTACTTCTCCTTGTCGGTGCCCTTGATCTGGTGTTCCAGCTCATAGCTGATGTCGAAATGGTCTTCGAGGGCGCGCTTGCCACGACCAGTCACGATGGAGATTTCGCTCAGGCCAGCGTCCAGGGCCTCTTCAACGCCGTACTGGATCAGCGGTTTGTTCACCACTGGCAGCATTTCCTTGGGCATCGCCTTGGTGGCCGGCAGGAATCGGGTACCGTAACCGGCGGCGGGGAACAGGCATTTCTTGATCATTTCGATCCTTTGGGGTGGGTGTTATGGCGAATTGCCGCGCAGTCTAATCAGGCGGCACTCGCCTTACAATGCCCGCTTGCGGGCCGTCCTATGCCGCGATAGAGGAACCCCGCTTCGACCAGTTGCGCCGGCTCGTAGAGATTGCGTCCATCAAAGATCACGGGCATGCGCATAAGACCACGAATTCGCTCGAAGTTCGGTTGGCGGAACTGCTTCCACTCGGTGACCAGCACCAACGCATCGACACCTTCAGCCGCGCTATAGGGCGAGTCCAGCAAGCGCAGCTGCCCCGACTCCACCGCTTTCGGATAGCGCGCAGCGACCCCGGCATTGGCCACCGGATCATGGGCCTGTACCCGCGCACCGGACTGCAGCAGGGCATCCAGCAATACCAGACTGGGCGCTTCGCGCAGGTCGTCTGTACCCGGCTTGAAGGCCAGCCCCCAGAGCGCAACCACCCTGCCCTGCAGGAATCCATTGAAATGCTCACGCACCGTCTGGAACAACAGAGTCTTCTGCAGCGCGTTACGCGCCTCCACGGCGCGCAGGATGCCGGGCTCCATACCTTCCTGTTCAGCAGTACGGATCAGCGCGCGCACATCCTTGGGAAAGCAGGAACCGCCGTAGCCACAACCCGCATAAATGAAGTGGGTGCCGATGCGTCTGTCACTGCCGATCCCGCGGCGCACATCCTCGATGTCCACGCCAAGCCGCGCGCAAATACCCGCCATCTCGTTCATGAAAGAAATCTTGGTGGCGAGAAAGGCATTGGCGGCGTACTTGGTGAACTCTGCCGCACGCACGCCCATGGCGAGCACGCGCTCGTGGTTACGCAGGAAAGGCGCATAGAGGCGACGCAGTTGCTCACTGGAACCAGGATGATCGCAGCCAATGATGACCCGGTCCGGGCGCATGAAATCATCAATGGCAGAGCCTTCCTTGAGAAACTCCGGATTGCTCGCTACCTGCACCCGGAATTCGAGGCCACGAGCCGAGAGACCGATATGGATACGCTGCGCAACCCGCTCTGCCGTCCCCACGGGTACAGTGGATTTGTCCACCACGATGCACGGATGCCTGAGAACCAAGCCAAGCTCATCGGCCACGGCGAGCACATGGGACAAGTCAGCCGAACCGTCTTCGCCGCTGGGAGTGCCAACGGCAATAAAAATGATGTCGGCTTGCCGGGCGCCCTCTTCCAGTTGCGCGGTGAAACTCAGCAGGCCGCTGGCGAGATGCGCCTGGAGCATGGACTCCAGACCAGGTTCATAGATCGGCACCTGGCCACTCGCCAGGCGCGCCAGGCGGCACGGGTCTCGCTCCACGCAGATGACCTGGTTGCCCATCTCGGCAAAACAGGTTGCCGTCACCAAGCCCACATAACCCGCACCAATCACGCATAGCCGCATGGATAGCCCTCCACCTGTGATAGGCGGATTCCATCCAAGGCCGATGGCAAGGCCGTGACGACGATGTGACAGAACGGAGAAACGGTCCTTATAGGACCGTCTGTTCAGGATTCCTGGGGAAGTTCGTTCAGTTCAAGTTCCACCAGGGTTTCATTGCCCTCATGGACCATCGGCACGCCACTGTAGCTGGCCAGTGCCTCCCAATGCTGATCCAGCCCGGCACCGATGGCAGCAAGGTGGTCGATCATGCGCCTTCCTGCGCTCTTTACCGCAGGGTCCTCGCTACGCATCATCTCGAACGACATTTCGCTCATTGCTGCCGTGAGATGGGTGAGGCTGCGGGTAGTCAGGCTGAGCAAACGCACAAGGTGCTGCTCTTTCGATTCCATTCGATTCCTCCCTTGCGCCTGATCCATTCAGGTTCGCCTAAAGCTAGCCGAATTTGCGCCACTGATTCGCCATGAAGGCGTTGCGCAGCTTCAGCCTTAGTCCGCTCGTGGGTTCAAAGGTTCTGCATTGCCGTAGATGAGCCCTCATCCACGGCATGTCAGGCGATCATAAACCAAGGAGTTGCGGTGCAGATATCGCCAGACACGAACAGGCCCGCACGTGGCGGGCCTGGAATTCGTAGTAGGTGGCCGGCGCTGGTTTCCGGCTTGCAAGGTTTATCAGGCATCCCACAGAAGCCAGTAGCTCTTCTGCTTCACACGGCGTAAGGGCTGGATCTCATCGGGGAGATCTTTCTAACCGTGTACCCTTCGGAACGCGCCCCACGTTTCCTCGCTATCCGCTTGCGCATCAGTCTGCGTATCCACCTACTGATATTGAATCTAGCAAAGCCCCTTGCTTCCGGTAGCGCCTTTTTAGACCGATTTCTTTCGGCACAAGAATGGTCTGGAACCGAACGGACTCAACATCCGATTCTCGCTCGCAGGAATATTCAGGCAAGCGCAGATTCCACTTGAATAAGACGGAGAAAGTGACTGATTTTATTGGTGCCCGGAGCGGGACTCGAACCCGCAAGCCCAAAGGGCGAAGCATTTTAAGTGCTCTGCGTATACCGATTTCGCCATCCGGGCAGGAGGGGGATTGGTGCAGGGCGCTGATTTAAGCCCAAATAAAATTTCGAATCAATCACTTAGGCGTCGAACGCCCGTCTTGGGGACGACTAATTCCCCGACCCCGGTGCCTGGCCCCGAAAATACCGCAACTTTTTTAAGCGCATGAAAAAAGCCCCGTAGACTTTTGATCTACGGGGCTTTTTAGATGGAGGCCGAAGTCGGAATCGAACCGGCGTACACGGATTTGCAATCCGCTGCATGACCACTCTGCCATCCGGCCTGAACGATGACGCCGCTAGCGGCGGCGTCATCGCGTGAAACTGGAGCGGGAAACGAGACTCGAACTCGCGACCCCGACCTTGGCAAGGTCGTGCTCTACCAACTGAGCTATTCCCGCTTTGTCGTGTTGACGGGCGCCATTCTATAGATTCATTAACAGCCGTCAACCCCTTGATTCAAAAAAACTTTTATTTTTCCTTCGGGTCGGTGCTGAGGTGCGGCAATGCGGCCAGCAGGTAGTGCAGCATGGACCAAAGCGTGAGTGCCGCAGCAAGGATCAGCAGGAAATACCCAACGCCCACCCAGAAGTTGAGCAGCGGCGGATTGGCCAGCAGGATGACCAGCGCCACCATCTGCGCCGCGGTCTTCCATTTGCCCAGATTGGATACCGCCACATGAGCGCGCGCGCCCAGTTCCGCCATCCATTCACGCAAGGCCGAAACCACGATCTCGCGACCGATAATGGTAGCCGCAGGCAGGGTCAACCAGAGGTTGTGGTGTTCTTCCACCAGCAACACCAGCGCCACTGCCACCATCAGCTTGTCCGCCACAGGATCGAGGAAGGCGCCAAAAGGCGTGCTTTGTTGCCAGCGACGGGCCAGGTAGCCGTCGAACCAGTCGGTGACCGCGGCAATGGCGAAGACTGCACTGGCTGCCAGATAGCTCCAGGAGAACGGCAGATAGAAAAGCAGGATGAAGACGGGGATGAGCAGTACGCGCAGAACGGTGAGGAGGTTAGGAATATTCATCGTTACGGCTGGTTCTGAAGGAAGGCCGCATTCTACTCGCTGTGCAGTGCGGCATAAATCGACTCAGCAAGCTTTTTGCTGATACCTGGCGCCTTGGCGATCTCCTCGATGCTTGCTCGACTGAGTTCCTGCAGCCCACCGAAGTGCTTGAGCAGCTCCCGGCGACGCTTGGGCCCTACCCCGGCCACATCTTCCAGGCTCGAGGTACGTCGCGCCTTGCCTCGCCGGGCGCGGTGACCGGTGATGGCGAAACGGTGCGCCTCGTCGCGAATCTGCTGGATCAGGTGCAATGCGGGAGAGTCCGCCGGCAGGGTGAACTCGTGCGCGGCATCGTTCAGGTAGAGCGTTTCAAACCCGGGCTTGCGGGTGACACCCTTGGCGACGCCAAGCAGGATCAGCTCCGGCACAGCCAGCTCCTTCAACACTTCCTGGGCCATGGCCAACTGCCCCTTGCCGCCATCCACCAGCAGGATATCGGGCAGCTTGCCCTCCCCGTCCTTGAGTTTGCCGAAGCGGCGCGAAAGGGCCTGATGCATAGCTGCGTAGTCGTCGCCAGCGGTGACACCCTCGATGTTGTAGCGTCGGTAGTCCGACTTCAGTGCGCCTTCGGGACCGAATACGACGCACGATGCAACAGTGGCCTCGCCGCTGGAATGGCTGATGTCGTAGCACTCCAGGCGCTGTGGCGCTTCGTCCAGTCCAAGGGCCTCGGCGAGAGCCTCGAAGCGTGCAGCCGTGTGTTGCCGGTTGGCCAGCCGCGCAGACAGTGCCTGCTCCGCATTGGTAACTGCAAGCTGCTGCCAGCGCGCACGCGTGCCACGCACCCGGTGACTGATATCCAGTTCCCGGCCACGCAACTCAGCCAGCGCTGCGACCAGTGTCGGGAAGTCTTCATGGGTCGTATTGACGATGAGCTCGCCTGGTAGATCCCGCTCCTGATTGCCGAGGTAGTACTGGGCGATGAAGGCCACCAGGACATCTGCAGACTCCTCCTCGATGCCCACCTGGGGGAAGAAATTCTTGCTGCCCAGCACACGACCACCTCGAACGCTGATCAAGTGGACACAAGCGCCACCTGGCGTGGCGATCGCGGCAACCACGTCGATGTCGCCCGTACCGCCTTCCATGCTCTGCTGATCTTGCACCCGACGCAGGATGGCTACCTGGTCGCGAAGCTCTGCCGCTCGTTCGAAGTCGAGCCGCTGCGCCGCCTCTTCCATTCCGGTAGATAGCTCCTGGGATAGCGCATTGCTACGTCCTTCCAGGAACATGATCGAGTGCCGCACGTCCTCGGCATACTCCGCCGGGTCCACCAGCGCCACGCAAGGCGCCTTGCAGCGTTTGATCTGGTACTGCAGGCAAGGTCGAGTGCGGTTCTTGTAGTAGCTGTCTTCGCATTGGCGAACCAGGAAAGCCTTCTGCAGGAGGTTGAGGCTTTCGCGGATGGCACCGGCACTGGGATAGGGGCCAAAGTAGCGGCCCTTCTTCTTTTTCGCTCCGCGGTGGATGCTCAGCCTCGGAAAATCGCCATCGCTCAGATGCACATACGGATAGGACTTATCGTCCCGCAGCAGGATGTTGTAGGGCGGCCGCCATTCCTTTATCAGCGTCTGTTCAAGCAACAGCGCCTCTGTCTCGTTGGCGGTAATGGTCGTCTCGACTTGAACGATCCGCGCCACCAAGGCCGCGGTCTTGGGCGCCAGCCCGGTCTTGCGGAAATAGCTGGCAAGGCGCTTCTTCAGGTTCTTCGCCTTGCCCACATAAAGCAGCTCGCCGCCAGCATCGAGCATCCGGTAAACACCCGGACGACCACTACAGGCGGCAAGGAAAGCACTTGCGTCGAAGGAATCGGACATCTTAGCTGACGGCGTCTACCATGCCGTGGCGAACAGCCAGCAACGCCAACTCCACATCGCTGGAAATTGAAAGCTTGTCGAAGATCCGATAACGGTAGGTATTCACCGTCTTCGGCGACAGGCAGAGCTTGTCCGAAATACTCTGCACCTTCTGGCAGTTGGCGATCATGAGAGCGATCTGAATCTCGCGCTCTGATAGCAGATCGAAAGGCGAACCACTGGCCTGGGGCTGGAAGGACTTGAGCGCCAATTGCTGCGCGATCTGCGGGCTGATGAACCGATGCCCTGCGAAGACCTGGCGAATCGCCTGGATCATTTCTTCCAAGGCTGCGCCCTTCGTCAGGTAACCGGCCGCCCCCGCCTGCAGCAAACGGGTCGGAAAGGGGTCTTCCTCACAGGCGGTCACCGCGACCACCTTTATATCCGTATGACTGCGCAGAAGCTTGCGAGTCGCTTCGAGACCGCCGATGCCTGGCATCTTGACGTCCATCAGGACGACATCGGGCTTGAGCTCCCGTGCTTTCTTGAGTGCTTCCTCGCCACTATCGGCCTGTCCTACCACTTGCAGGCCGTCAATATCGGCCAGCATGCGGGTAATCCCCATTCTCACTAGATCGTGGTCATCGACCACCAGCACCCTAATCAAGCGACACCTCGCAGTGCATCGCGCGCTGCCTGGGCAGCAAGCTTGTTCAAATGAGGCTCACATTAGCAAATGACCAGAGAATGACCTAGCGCCAGATGCAACGCACGTCAAAGGAGTAGCGCCAATTTCTCAACCGAGAAGAACCGGACAGAGGTCTAATCAAATACAGAAGGCGAGAAAAAAACGTTTATTTACAATGGATTAGGTAACACTCATGAAGTAGATGACAAGGAAAAGCTTGCAACAAATGCGAGGGCGCCCCTGTAAAGCCAGGGACACCCTCGAACAAGTCAGTAGGTCGCACCCCATGCGCGATCAACGTGGTTCAGCGTGGCAAAGATGTGCTGCGGCCCGGTCAGGGCAGGCGCCATTGTCCAGCGCTCGTAACTGTCATTCCCCATACGGACAAGGCCAGTATGGCTGGCCAGATCGCGATCGACCTCCGGATCCACGTCATAGAAACCCAGACTGAAACGGATGGCCTCGATGTCTTCTGGATCCCCGGTAAGGAACTCCCAACCCTGACCGATGTGGTACTTCTCGACATAAGCCTTGAGCACATCGGGCGTATCCAGCAACGGCTGCAGGGTAATGGAGTGCATGAACACACTCCGCCCTGCGCGGTCGCCCAGCAGTTGCTGGAACTGGCGCAGGTTCGCCGTCATGGTCGGGCATTTGCCCGTGCACTGTGTGTACATCATGTTGAAAGTAACGACCTTCCCACGGATGAGGTCGTCGTAGAACCTCACCTTGCGGCCCTCATGCGTGTAAAGCGTGACATTGGGAAATGCAACGGCCCCGGCTCCCTTTGCGTAAGCGGTTTCGACCAATTCACCGCCTCCGCGAGTGGCAGCCCATCCGGCCAGCAAGGCAGCCGCACCACCCATTCCAGCCAGCATCTTTCTTCGCGTGTTCATGATGATTCCTCCCACCTCGAAGTTGCCCTGCAATCGGCTTCAGACGATGTCCCAGCGCAGCATCATGGCGTGATCTTCGTGGATCAGGTTGTGGCAATGCATCGGGAACTTGCCCTTGTAGTCGCGGAAGCGCAGGAACACGCGCAACGTGGTGAAAGGCTCGACCACAAAGACATCCTTGCGCCCTCGTTCGTGGGCCGGAATGGGCACACTGACGCCCTTGACGATCTTCTGCAGGATTCGTCCTTCTTCGAAGTGAATATGAATGGGATGGCTCCAGCCGTCGTTGACGTTGGAGAGTTCCCAGATCTCATAACCGCCCTTGGGTATCTGTGCCCGCGGACTGTTCACATCGACGAACTTGCCGTTGATTGCCCACATGCCCTTGTCGCGCTCGAAGATCCAGCGCCGCACCGGTGCTGAGCTGATCTCCGCCTGGGTGATCAGAGGCAGGGGTCGCAAGGAAGCTGGAACCCGACTCAAATCCTGGGCCGGCGGGTAACGGTCAACGATGATCTTGAGCACCCGGTCGCCAGGCTCCTTGATGTCCTTCGGTAGCCGGGTTTCTATCTGACGCATGCGGTTAACCAAATACAACTGGGTCCCGATCACGTACTTCGAGAAATCAACCACTATGTCCGCGCGCTCGGCCACGCCCAGGGTCACGTTGGTCTGATTCAGCAACGGAGCCGGGAACAAGTTGCCGTCATTGGAGATGTGAGTGAATTTCTGCATCACATTGGTCGGCGACACCAGGGCGAAGTTGTAGAAGCGACTCGGCCCAGTGTTAAGCAGACGGAAACGATACTTGCGCGCCGCTACTCGCAGTACAGGCTCGATTCGTCCATTCACCGCGACCTTGTCGCCCAGCACCCCTTCGGGGTTCACCTGGTCGTAGAACAGCCTTCCGCTCGCATCGAAACGCCGATCGTTAAAGTTCAGCGGGTAGTCGTACGGATGGCTCGGTAAACGTAGAGCATTGGGATTGGGATCGGCCTCATTTCCAGAATCCAACTCATCGAATATGTAGTAGAACCCCGCCAGCCCGAGGTAGAGGTTGGGAGCTGTGAAGTCCAGCGTGTGGTCGTGATAGAAGAGCGTGCCAAGCGCCTCGGTGGGGTCCCCAACCAGATCCTGTCGTGCCTCGAACCCCGCCTTCACGTTCGAGTACAGGTGATCCTTGAATCTGCCGTTGGCCGAAAGCGTCGGACCATGCTTGGTGGGGCTGTAGTAGTCACCCGGGAAACCATCGCTTTCCGACCCACAATGCAGATTGTGCAAGTGAGTTGAGATTTCCGGCGTACCGAAGCCCACATGATTCTGCGGCAACTTGTTATGGATACGGCAGATCAGGGGGCGCCCATAGCGCGCAAAGAAGGTAGCGCTGGGCATGGTCTTATCTGGATTACTGTTGGCCTGATAACCCCAGATCCGCTGGGGCGGATAGGAAGGGCTGTAGACCCAGTCATTTCGCTCCGTGGCACTGATCTCGTAGAGCAACGCACCCGGCCCGAACTGCGCCCAGCGCTGGTGGGGATTGCGCCCCGCTTCGCCCGCAGCAACGTTGGCAACCTCAGTTGGGGGCGGGCTCAGGGACGATACTGTGCCCACCGGGTTGACCTGCATGGGCAGTTCATGGGCCCAGGGAACGGTGGGCGGGCTTGGCGGGAACACGGGTGGCACGGTTTCAGCCCGCGCTTTCATACCTGTCATTAGCAGTGGCGCCGCCATCGTCGCTGCCGTCAGTTTCAGGAAATTCCTTCTCCCCTCGCCGTCGGGCTGTTCCTCAGACCGACCTGTTGCGTGCTCGCAGTCAGGGCGTTTCATGACCATCTCCAGTTGCTGGCCCTCGACACCGGACGGACGCCTTGTGGCGTCTCTAGAGGAACTGCACCAGTGAAGGTTTGGGCTGTTTGAGCTTTTGCTCGTTTCTGTTTAGCGCCGCAGAACGTCAATAACCTGACTAAAGTGCAAATGTTTCAAAATGTAAATGCTAGCGGTCATCAAATTGACGCGCCTGTCTGTAAGTGGCGAAAAGCCCGAGATAGAGCACCTGAACAGGGATTGAAGACGGAGGGGAATGCTGCCACTCAGGGATGAGCGGTCAAAGGCTTACGCTGAAGTGCTGTGATGTAACGAAATCGAGAAACCTGGCGGTGGGCAATGGGCCAGGAGATCGGCAAATGACGAATGCTTGGCGACATGAAAGCGACCTGGACCTCTGAAATGATCGGTATCGAGATCCAGGTTGCGAGTTCGATAAGGTCCAGCTATCAAAAATGCTCCACTTCTACCTACACAAGGAGTTCCACCATGAGTGCACGCTTCTCGGTGAAAAGGGTTCCAAATGTCCAGGCCAGAGGGATCAGAAATAGTGAAGCGCTCGGAGGAACAGCGCTGGATTGCTGCTGGTACCGGATTATCGACCGGGCCACCGGCGACTATGTCGGTGGCAAGCATCAGGAAGAGGCCATGGCGGTGGGCGAATGCCAGAGGCTGAACAGCAGGACTTGAAGTGCCTGAAACGACACTGGGGGCCCCTCTTTCGAGGCGACCCCCATTACCTTCTGTCTCCAGAATGCTCTCAAAACACTGAATCGCCCCTAGACGGACACTAACGCCTGAGTTGAGCCGCGCCGCGAAGCGACGTCGGCCTGAATGATTTGTTAGGCCGCACCGACCACCGTCAGGACTCCGGGGCGACCCCGAAGACGCGCAACTCCTGATCGCAGCGGCAGGCCCTTGCAATACGCGCGGCCCATGCGACGGCCTCCTCGCGCGAGGGCAGTTCGAGCACGGTGAATCCGCCGTTAAGCGGGGGCGCCCACGGGTAGCCGCCATCGGTGACCGCGCCGTCAGCTGAGACGAGCGCGGGCGGCACGTCTTCGTCGATGCCGCCTCCGAAGACGTAGACGCCGGCAGCCTTCGCCTCGTCGATCACAGCGCGCGCGTGGCGGCCCACCACCTCCAGCTCACTTTTGGGCACGACCATCGCCGCACTGGGGAAGGAGATCAGATATTTGGCCATGGTGTTCTTTCTGTTGGTAATGATGGCGGTCGTGATGCGTATGTGCGGCCTAACTATTAGTAGGCGACACGCCCTCCTCACATACGCTGCTCACAAAGCCTTCATCTCAGCGATATCACGCACCACCTGATCGGCAGAGTGGTCGAACATCGCCTGCTCCTGCGTATCCAGAGGTAACTCGATCACCCGCACAAGCCCCGCCTCTGCCAGCACACAGGGGACCCCCATGGCAATGCCTGTTCGCCCGTACTCGCCCTCGAGAATCGCGACCGCCGGCAAAATGCGGTTTCGCCCATTGGCGATAGCATCCACCATCTGTGCAATTGCCACGCCCGGAGCATCGCAGGCGCTCCCCACCTTCTTCAACCCAAGAATCTCGCCGCCGCCCTGACGCGTGCGCTCTACAATCCGCTCTATTTGCTGACTGGTCAGGAAGTGAGACAGCGGCACCGAACCGACCGCACAGTATCGCATCAGCGGCACCATGCTATCGCCGTGCCCTCCCAGCACCAGCGCCGTGATATCCCGAGCAGAAAACCCTGTCTCCTCGGCAATGAAACACTTCATGCGCGCTGTATCCAACACCCCTGCCTGGCCAAACACCCTGTCGCGTCCCAGCCCACTGAGACTCCAAGCCCGATAGGTCAGCACATCGACCGGGTTCGACACCACCAACACCGTCGCCGCCGGAGCATGACGATTAATATCCAGCATGATGCCGTCGAGAATTGGCAGATTGATGCTCAATACATCCTGGCGCGACTGACCAGGCTTGCGGGGCACACCCGCCGTAATCACCACTAGGTCAGAGTCCTGCAGCAACTCGGCATTGGACCCGCCGTAAACCCGAGTATCGGAACCTGACTCAACTGCCGCCTGCCAGACGTCGAGCGCCTTGCCCTGTGCCAACTCACCCTGCACATCAATCAACATCAACTCACGACAGAACTCTTCCCGGGCGATGATCTGAGCGGCCGCCTCACCCACCATACCGACACCCACGATTGATAGCTTTTTCACCTCACACCTCCCGGCGGCGCGCTCCATCAGCAACACGCCCAGCCTTGCAGAGAAGTATTGCCCGCAGATGCAAAAAGACCACCCGAAGGTGGCCGAGACCGTCGCTAATGGGCAGAAGCTGAATCGGGATCCTGGGGTGGGGTTCTACCCCGTCACCCAGTACACCCTGGAAAAACGCAAGATCGATCAGAAGTACGCCGCCAACTGATCCGCACCAGCCTCGTTGATTGCCGCCGCTCTTGCGAGGAATAACCTGGCAGCATCGACGAGGCACTTCAGGAAAGCCTGGAGAACCAAGCGGATTGGCGTAGTTGAAAGCGTGTGAAGCGCGGCCACGGTTCCGCTAGCTGCAGATACAAAAAGGGGGCCTCTAGAGGCCCCCTTTTTTTGAGCTATATTCCCATTTTGTTCCCAAAATGTTCCCTTTCAGGGATTCTTCAGGAAAAATTCTTTGAAAATCAGCTAATTAGATGGCGGAGGCGGTGAGATTCGAACTCACGGAAGAGTCTCCCCTTCGGCGGTTTTCAAGACCGCTGCCTTAAACCACTCGGCCACACCTCCACTTGCGCGGGGCGCCATACTACCGGAACGCAACACGCTGTCAAACTCTTGCAATCGGCGCCTTCCACGCCTCTGTTAATATCCAGCACTGACCAAGGTCACGGAAAACAAATCGGGAGTGTCGCGATGAACGAACAGAATTATGCCCTCAACCCTGCGCAGGCTGAGCAGCTTGAAGTCAGCCGCGTGCTGCGCAACACGTACGGGCTGCTGGCCCTGACGCTTGCGTTCAGCGGCCTGGTCGCCTACGCGGCGCAACAGATGCGCGTGCCTTACCCCAGCTTCTTCGTGGTACTGATTGGTTTCTACGGTCTTTTCTTCCTTACCGTGAAACTACGTAACTCCGCCTGGGGCCTGGTATCCACTTTCGCCTTGACCGGCTTCATGGGCTACACGCTGGGCCCCATCCTCAACATGTACCTCGGGATGCCCAACGGCGGTGAAGTGGTGAGTTCGGCCTTCGCCATGACCGCGCTGGTGTTCTTCGGTCTGTCCGCCTACGTGCTGACCACTCGCAAGGACATGAGCTTCCTCGGTGGTTTCATCACTGCCGGTTTCTTCGTCCTGATCGGCGCCATGCTGGCAAGCTTCTTCTTCAATATCAGCGGCCTGCAGTTGGCAATCAGCGCCAGCTTCGTGGTTTTCTCGTCGGTCTGCATCCTGTTCCAGACCAGCGCGATCATCCACGGCGGCGAACGCAACTACATCATGGCCACCATCAGCCTGTACGTGTCCATCTACAACCTGTTCATCAGCTTGCTGCAACTGGTTGGCGTACTTAGCAGCAACGATTGATCGCCAGCCATCTCCTCGGACTAGCCCGCTTCGGCGGGCTTTTTTCTGTCCGGGCGGGTAAAAGGGCGCGTCTAGCCGTATCATTCCAGCAGTTTTCCATTCGCCCGAGCGACCATGAAATTCGCCATCGCCCTGTTCGCCCCGCCCCATGCGCCCTCCTCCCGTCGCGCCCTCCGCTTCGCCGAGGCCTGCCTTGCCGGGGGCCATGAAATCGTCCGGTTGTTCTTCTACCAGGAAGGCGTGCACAGTGCCTCCGCCAACGCCATCGCCCCCCAGGATGAGCCGAACCTCGCCGCCGAGTGGAGCGCCTTCGTACACAAGCACCAGTTGGATGGCGTCGTCTGCATTGCTGCAGCGCTCCGTCGAGGCGTGCTGAACTCAGAAGAAGCGCAACGCTATGAACGCCCCGCAGCCAACCTGGCAGAAGGCTGGGAGCTTTCCGGACTGGGGCAGCTGCATGAAGCAGCGCAAATGGCCGATCGACTGGTCAGCTTCGGAGGCAACTGAGATGAAATCCATGCTCATCATCAGCCGCCAAGCCCCGTGGAGTGGTCCCGGAGCGCGCGAAGCCCTGGATATAGCTCTCGCCGGCGGCGCGTTCGACCTGCCACTTGGCCTGCTGTTCCTCGATGATGGGGTGTTCCAGCTTGCTCCTAATCAGCAGCCGACGACACTCCAACAGAAGGACCTTACTGCCAACCTCCAGGCCCTGCCGCTGTTCGGTGTCGAGTCGCTCTTCGTCTCCGCACGCAGCCTGCAGGAGCGCGGCCTGGACGGCACCGACCTGAACCTGGCAGTGGAAATCCTAGACGATAGCGCCCTGACTTCCCTTATCGACCGTTATGACCAGGTGCTCACACTCTGATGGCCACCCTGCACGTTCTCTCCCACTCTCCCTTTTCCGATAGCCGCCTCGGAAGCTGCCTGCACCTGCTGGGTCCCAATGATGGCCTGCTACTAAGTGGCGACGCCGTCTACGCACTGCAACCTGGCAGCCTGACCCGCCAGGCGCTGGATCTGATGCCTGACTCGATTGCCCTGCACGCTCTTGCGGAAGACCTGCAAGCCCGCGCCCTCGCCGCCCTTCCGGCGCGCCTGAACACCGTGGACTATCCGGCATTCGTCGAGCTCTGCTGCCGCTATGACAAGGTGAACAGCTGGCTATGAGCGAATTAGTGATAGACGGGCGCAGCATCCCGCTAGACAAAGACGGCTACCTTCAGGAGCTGAGCGACTGGAGCCCGGCCGTTGCCAATGCGCTGGCCGATCTAGAGGAGCTGGCCCTGCAACCGGAACACTGGGAGATTCTCGATTTGCTTCGCGGTTTCTATGCCGAGTTCCAGCTGTCACCAGCGAACCGCCCGCTGGTCAAGTACGTAGCTCAGAAACTGGGGCCGGAAAAGGGTAACAGCCTGCACCTGAATCGCCTGTTCAAAGGCGCTCCTGCCAAGCTTGCCGCCAAGCTGGCGGGACTTCCAAAGCCGACCAACTGCCTATGAATCTTGTCACCCCAACGGAACACCCATTTGCCCAGTTCGTGCGCATCCTCGGAAAAGGCAAGCGCGGCGCCCGCAACATGACTCGCGAGGAAGCCTGCGAAGCCATGGGTATGCTCCTCGACGGCAACGTGGAAGACACGCAGCTCGGTGCCTTCCTCATGCTCCTGCGGCACAAGGAAGAGAATGCCGAAGAACTGGCCGGCTTCACCGAAGCCTTCCGCCAACGCAATCAGGCACCACGGATCGAGGTGGACCTGGACTGGCCTAGCTACGCCGGCAAGAAACGTCATCTACCCTGGTACCTGCTGGCGGCCAAGGCGCTGGCCGATAGCGGCATACGCATCGTCCTGCACGGCGGTGGTGCTCATACCGCCGGCCGCATGTATAGCGAGCAATTGCTGGATCTTCTGGACATTCCGCTTTGCCGGGATTGGGATCAGGTCGCCGGAGCCCTCGATGAACGCCATCTGGCTTTCATTCCCCTGGGGGCATGGGCGCCGCAGTTGCAGCGAATGATCGATCTGCGCAACACCCTTGGCCTGCGGTCTCCCATCCACTCCCTGGCACGCATCCTCAACCCGCTCAATGCCCGCTGCGGCCTGCAGAGTATCTTCCATCCTGGCTACCAGGCGGAGCACCGCGAAGCGAGCCGTCTACTCAGCGATCACGCCATTGTGATCAAGGGAGAAGGCGGCGAGATCGAGGTCAACCCCGATACCGCTTGCCACCTCTATGGCACGCACGATGGCCAGTCCTGGGATGAGGAGTGGCCGGCGCTATCTCCCTTACGGCACGTGAAGCCAGAAAGCCTGGATCCCGGCCATCTGGTCGCGGTCTGGCACGGCAAGAGCGGTGATGACTACGGCCTTCTGGCAATACGCTCCACCATGGCCCTCGCCCTGCGCGGTATGGGCATGAAACGCGAAGAGGCCTTCGAAGAAGCAGATAGAATCTGGGCCGAGCGCAAGATATCAATTTAGTCGATATCAAATCCCATCATTTTGCGCTTTTCCATCGATCGCTTCTCGATAGACTGGAATCCGAACCCAAATTCGGAGACCAGTCATGGGCCTGTTGATCGATGGAAAATGGCATGACAAGTGGTACGACACCGCCAAGGACGGACGATTTCAGCGCGAAAGCGCACGCAGGCGTAACTGGATCACTGCTGATGGATCGCCAGGTCCGTCAGGCCTAGGCGGGTTCCCTGCCGAATCCGGTCGCTATCACCTATATGTATCCCTGGCCTGCCCCTGGGCGCATCGCACTCTGATCTTCCGCAAGCTCAAGGGCCTGAAATCGCTGATCGACGTGTCAGTGGTCAGTTGGCTGATGCTAGAGCAGGGCTGGACGTTCGACCCGCGTTACGGCTCAACCGGTGACAAGCTGGACGGATTCGACTACCTGCATCAGCGCTACACACAGGACAGCTCCGACTACAGCGGCCGGGTCACAGTGCCGCTACTCTGGGACAAAAAGACCGGGCGCATCGTCAGCAACGAATCCTCCGAGATCATCCGGATGTTCAACAGCGCCTTCGACCATCTCACCGGCAATACTCTGGATTTCTATCCGCAAGCGCTGCGCAACGAGATCGACGCACTCAACGAGCGCATCTACCCGGCGATCAACAACGGTGTGTATCGCGCAGGCTTCGCCACGACACAAGCCGCCTATGAAGAAGCCTTCCACGCACTGTTCGATGAGCTGGACCAGTTGGATGCACTTCTGGAATCGCGACGTTATCTGGCAGGAGAGCGAATCACCGAAGCGGACTGGCGACTCTTCACCACTCTGGTCCGCTTCGACGCCGTTTACCACGGACACTTCAAGTGCAACCTGCGACGCCTTGAAGATTACCCCAACCTCTCAGGATGGCTGCGCGAGCTGTACCAGTGGCCGGCCGTTGCCGATACGGTGAACTTCACGCATATCAAGCACCACTATTACGCCAGCCATCGCACCATCAATCCCACGGGTGTAGTGCCGTTGGGCCCGACACAGGACTTCACGCGCCCACACGGACGGGGGCACCTGAAAGCGCTCCCTGTGGCGCACAAGGCTCAGACTCCGGCCTGAGCCCCTTCGAACCAGGCCAGTTTATCGCGCAGGGTCACTACTTCACCCACGATGACCAGGGTGGGCGCGTGGACCTCATGCTCTGCCACTAGCTGCGGCAGGTTGGCCAGGGTTCCAGTGAAAACACGCTGGCGGCTGGTGGTGCCTTGCTGCACCAGAGCTGCCGGAGTGTCGCCAGCGCGACCATGCGCAATGAGTTGCTCGCAAATCAGCGGAAGACCCACCAGCCCCATGTAGAACACCAGAGTCTGGCCCGGAGAGACCAGATCTGCCCATGGCAGATCGCAGCTTCCGTCTTTCAGGTGACCGGTAACGAAACGCACCGATTGTGCATAGTCGCGGTGGGTGAGCGGGATGCCTGCATAGGCGGCGCAGCCGGACGCAGCGGTTATGCCTGGAACGACCTGGAACGGAATCCCTTCGGCCGCCAGTTCTTCGATCTCCTCGCCTCCGCGACCAAAGATGAAGGGGTCACCACCTTTCAGGCGCAATACCCGCTTGCCCAGCTTGGCCTGCTCGATCAACAGACGATTGATTTCGTCCTGAGGCAGCGCATGGTCGGCA
Organism: Pseudomonas sp. BN606; assembly: GCF_029873115.1. Classification (NCBI taxonomy): domain Bacteria; kingdom Pseudomonadati; phylum Pseudomonadota; class Gammaproteobacteria; order Pseudomonadales; family Pseudomonadaceae; genus Pseudomonas; species Pseudomonas sp. BN606. The sequence continues at coordinate 149,201 of NZ_SSOF01000041.1, forward strand.
CGACGCTTGCCGACGTAGATGCGCTCTGCATCACGACGGCAGAGTTCGATGATCGGCGCGGCAACCAGGCGGTCGTAAAGTACAACGTCAGCCTGCTGCATCAGGCGCAAGGCACGGAAGGTCAGCAAGTCCGGATCGCCCGGCCCGGCACCTACCAGATAAACCTCACCCAAGGCCTTGGGTGCACCGCCAGCCACTCGCTCGGCCAGCAGACGCTCGGCTTCGGCGCCTTGCCCGGCCAGCATGCGCTCGGCCACTGGCCCCTGAAAGACCTCTTCCCAGAACACACGCCGCTGCTGCACATCAGGGAGAAGGGCTTTCACCTGGTCACGGAACTTCTTCGCCAGGCCAGCCAGTTGGCCATAGGCAGAAGGGATCCAGGTCTCGATCTTCGCCCGAATCAATCGCGCCAGGACGGGAGCGTCGCCAGCACTTGATACGGCAACGATCAGCGGAGAGCGATCGACTATAGCGGGAAAGATCACACTGCAAAGTTTGGGAGCGTCCACCACGTTGACCGGGATTCCACGTGCCTGGGCCTGGACCGATACTTCAGCGTTCAACGCCTTGTCATCGCTGGCAGCCACAACCAGGACACAAGCGTGCAAGTCAGCTTCCTGATAGCCGCGCAGATACGACTCGCCGGCGCTCTGGACCACCATCTCCAACAACTGTGCATCGACTTCCGGCGCAACTACTCGCAACCGGGCGCCCGCATCGGCGAGCAGACGCGCCTTGCGCAGGGCCACCTCACCCCCACCGACCACGAGCACATTGCGCCCTTGAAGATTGTGGAACAGCGGGAGGAAATCCATAGCAGTGCCTTTTAGCAGTAACGGTTGGAGGTAGCGCTTGAACGGTCACCGCCCGCATGCAGCCAGGCTAGGACGCGGGCGGTGAGGCCTTGCATTTCCCCCGCTGATACAGGGGATGGCAATCAGCCGATGAATTCGATGCCGCCCATGTAAGGCTTCAGAACTTCGGGTACGCGGATGCTACCGTCGGCCTGCTGATAATTCTCGAGAACGGCAACAAGCGTGCGCCCCACGGCAAGGCCAGAGCCATTCAGGGTATGCACCAGCTCGGGTTTGCCAGTTTCCGAATTGCGGTAGCGTGCCTGCATGCGGCGAGCCTGGAAATCACCGCAGTTGGAGCAGGATGAAATCTCGCGGTACTTGTCCTGGCTAGGCACCCAGACTTCGAGGTCGTAAGTCTTGGTGGCGCTGAAGCCCATGTCGCCGGTGCACAGGGCCAGAACGCGGTAAGGCAGCTCGAGCAGCTGCAGTACACGCTCGGCGTTGGCGGTCATGCCTTCCAGGGCCTCGAAGGACTTGGATGGCTCGACGATCTGCACCATCTCGACCTTGTCGAACTGGTGCTGGCGGATCATGCCGCGCGTATCGCGACCCGAGGCACCGGCCTCGCTGCGGAAGCACGGAGTATGAGCAACGAACTTGATCGGCAGTTGCTTGGCGTCGACGATCTCACCCGCAACGATATTGGTCAGGGAAACTTCTGCGGTCGGAATCAGGTAGAAGTCAGCCTCGTTCTCGCGGGATATCTTGAACAGGTCCTCCTCGAACTTGGGCAACTGGCCGGTGCCCTGCAAGGCCGGGGCCTGGACCAGATACGGCGTGTAAGCTTCTTCGTAGCCGTGGTCAGTTACATGCAGATTGATCATGAACTGCGCCAGGGCACGGTGCAGGCGGGCAATGGGACCACGCAGCAGGGCGAAACGGGCGCCGGAGAGCTTGGCGGCGGTTTCGAAATCCAGCCAGCCGTGCTGCTCGCCAAGGGCAACGTGGTCCTTGACGCCGAAGTCGAAGCTGCGCGGGGTGCCCCAGCGACGCACTTCAACGTTACCTTCTTCATCCTCGCCTACCGGTACGGACTCGTGGGGCAGGTTCGGAATGTTCAGCAGCAGGTTGTCGAGCTCGACCTGGATGCTTTCCAGCTCGCGCTTACCCTCTTCAAGCTCATTGCCCATCCGATCGACTTCGGCTAGTAGGGGCGTGATGTCTTCGCCGCGCTGCTTGGCCTGTCCAATGGATTTGGAACGGGCGTTACGCTCGGCCTGCAGCTGCTCAGTGCGGACCTGCACGGACTTGCGCTGGTTCTCCAGCGCTTCCAGGCGCGCTACGTCAAGTTCAAAACCGCGGGTGGCAAGGCGTTCCGCGATTTCCCGGGGCTGGGTGCGGACCAGTTTGGCGTCGAGCATGTCAGGTTCTCGTCTCTCAGATTTTCGTCAGTATCAGGCCGGCCCAAGTGGCGAGCAGGCCGCCCAACACGCTCAGCAGCCCATAGCCTAGGGCCAGTGGCAGCTGGCCGCTTTCAAGCAGGCGCAGCGTGTCGAGTGAAAAGGATGAAAAAGTCGTCAGGCCACCCAGGAATCCCACCATGAGCCCGGCGCGGATTTCCACCGGAATTTCGGGCCGCATGAGGAACAGGCCATACAGATAGCCAATTAGCAGGCAACCAACGATGTTGACCGCAAGGGTACCGGCGTAGAAGTAGCGTGGCCAGTAGGCAGTAATCAGATTGCCTGTGGCGAATCGCAGCAAGGTACCCGCCACACCACCAGCGGATACCGCCAGGATCAGTCCGATCATGACTTTCTCCGCTTCCAGGGGCTGTTGCGGTCGAGGCTCTTCAGGTGTTGCAGCTTGTCACGGATCTTCAGCTCAAGGCCACGCGGTACTGGTTGATAGTATGAGCGTGGCTCGAGTTGTTCGGGGAAGTAGTCCTCCCCAGCCGCATAAGCATCCGGCTCGTCATGGGCGTAACGGTACTCCTCGCCATAGCCCAACTGCTTCATCAGTTTGGTCGGCGCGTTACGCAGGTGGAGCGGCACCTCCAGAGAACCGTTCTCGGCGGCATCACGCATGGCGGCCTTGAAGGCCATGTAGACCGCATTGCTCTTCGGTGCACAGGCCAGATACGTAACTGCCTGTGCTACGGCCAGTTCACCTTCAGGGCTTCCCAGCCTTTCCTGCACATCCCAGGCTGACAGGCAAAGACTCAACGCGCGCGGGTCGGCATTGCCGATGTCCTCGCTGGCCATTCGCACGACACGACGAGCGAGATAAAGCGGATCGCAACCGCCATCAAGCATTCGCGCATACCAGTACAGCGCCGCATCCGGGTCGGACCCACGCACCGACTTGTGCAAGGCCGAAATCTGGTCGTAGAACGCCTCGCCGCCCTTGTCGAAGCGCCGACGACTATCCCCCAGGAGATTCTGCAACAGTTCGACGCCGATCTCGCCACCGTCCTCGGCAAGATCGGCAGCGTTCTCCAACAGGTTGAGCAGTCGGCGACCATCGCCATCGGCCGCAGACATCAGAATGGCGAAACTCTGGTCCGGCAAGCTCAGTTTGCGCTTGCCAAGCCCCTTCTCTTCGCTCAGCGCACGCGCTACCAGCTTGCGCAGGGCGGCTTCATCGAGACTCTTCAGCACATAAACGCGCGCACGCGAAAGCAATGCATTGTTGAGTTCAAAAGAAGGGTTCTCGGTGGTTGCACCGATGAAAATCAGGGTGCCGTCTTCCACATAAGGCAGGAAGGCGTCCTGTTGGGACTTGTTGAAGCGATGCACCTCATCCACGAAGAGAATGGTGCGGCGGCCATATTGCGCGGCCTGCTGCTTGGCCATTTCCACCGACTGGCGAATCTCCTTCACCCCTGAAAGCACAGCGGAGATGGTTTCGAAGTGAGCATCGGTAACTTGGGCCAGCAGTTTGGCAAGGGTCGTCTTGCCGACCCCCGGTGGGCCCCAGAAGATCATCGAGTGCAGCGCACCTTGCTCCAGAGCCTCACGCAGGGGTTTGCCGGGTGCCAACAGGTGCTCCTGGCCGACATATTCGTCCAGGTTGGCGGCACGCAAGCGCGCAGCCAGCGGTTGGGCGATGGGTTCGGAGCGGAAAAGGTCCATGGGCGTTGCAGCTTATTCCTGGATGACGTCGGCGCCTTCCGGGATATTGAAGTTGAACTGCGCGGTATCGATCGCCTGGTTCATCTTGACCCCGAGGAAGAGGATGTTGGTGCGCTGGCCGACGCTGTCGATCAGTTGCATGTCGTTGATCACACCGTTACGGAACGACAGGCGCAGGGTGTCGAACAGGGTGTCCTTGGCCTTGGGCTTGAGAATGAAGTCCACCACGTCGCCGCCTTCCTTGTGGGTGATCTCGAAGTTCTCGCTGATCTTCGATACGTCACCCGACAACAGCAGGGCCGGAGTGTGGGTCAGGCGTTGATCCAGGGTCTGGATGGTCACCTGTTGCAGATCCGGGTCGTAGAGCCAGACTTTCTCGCCGTTGGAGACCAGCAGTTGCTCCATTGGGGCATCGGTATGCCAGCGGAACAGGCCCGGACGCTTTAGCGAGAGCTCACCAGAGGTTTCTTGCAATTGAGTGCCGGAACCATCGAGGGTCAGCTGGGAAAATCGACCAGTAATGGTCTGCGCCTTGTTCAGCATTTCTGTCAGGCGGCTGATGGCCGCCTTGTCGTCAGCCTGGGCAGTCAGAGCAGACAGGCCGAGTACAGCAACCATGAGCATGCGGATCAGTCGCATGGAATTCCTCGTCAAAAATCCGTTTCGGATTAGTCTCGCACCGGTGACGGCGCGATAACTTCGCGCGAACCGTTGCCGTTCATGGGGCTCACAACCCCAGCCATTTCCATCGCCTCGATCATGCGCGCGGCGCGGTTGTAGCCAATCTTCAGCTTGCGCTGTACTGCGGAGATCGAAGCGCGGCGGCTTTCGGTCACAAAGCGTACCGCCTCGTCATAGAGCGGGTCGTCTTCGCTGCCCTCGCTACCGCCTTCACCTCCCTCGCCACCGGAGAAGCTGCCAGCGCCCTCTTCCGCGCCTGCAAGGATGTCTTCGATGTAGTCCGGTGCGCCGCGCAACTTCCAGGCTTCCACCACACGATGCACTTCGTCGTCAGAAACGAACGCGCCGTGGACGCGGATCGGCAAGCCAGTCCCTGGCGGTAGGTAAAGCATGTCGCCATGGCCAAGCAGTTGCTCCGCTCCGCCCTGATCGAGGATGGTGCGGGAGTCGATCTTGCTGGACACCTGGAAGGCCATGCGGGTCGGGATGTTGGCCTTGATCAGGCCTGTAATCACGTCAACCGAAGGACGCTGAGTCGCGAGTATCAGATGGATACCAGCCGCACGGGCCTTCTGGGCGATACGGGCAATCAGTTCTTCCACTTTCTTGCCGACGATCATCATCATGTCTGCGAATTCGTCGACGACCACCACGATGGTCGGCAGCGTCTTCAGCAGAGGCGCTTCGTCTTCCATGCTTTCGCGACGATAGAGCGGATCAGTCAGCGGGGTACCAGCTTCCTCGGCATCTTTAACCTTACGGTTGAAACCGGCGAGGTTCCGTACACCCATGGCCGCCATCAGCTTGTAGCGCCGCTCCATCTCGGCAACGCTCCAGCGCAGGGCGTTGGCCGCCTCCTTCATGTCAGTGACCACCGGACACAGCAGATGAGGAATACCTTCGTAGATGGAGAGTTCCAGCATCTTCGGGTCGATCATGATCATCCGCGCCTGCTCGGGCGTGGACTTGAACAGGATCGACAGGATCATGGCGTTCACACCGACCGACTTACCGGAACCGGTGGTACCGGCGACCAGCAGGTGGGGCATCTTGGCGAGATCGGTAATGATCGGCTTACCGCCAATGTCGTGCCCCAGGGCAAGGGTGACGGGCGACTTGGCCTCGTCGTACTCGGACGAGGAAAGCACTTCGGAGAAACGCACGATCTGGCGGTCTTCGTTGGGAATCTCGATACCGACGGTGGTCTTGCCGGGAATCACTTCCACCACGCGAACGCTGATTACTGCCAGGGAGCGGGCCAGGTCCTTCGCCAGGTTGGAAATCCGGCTGACTTTCACACCTGCGGCAGGTTGAATCTCGAAGCGAGTGATCACCGGGCCGGGGTGCACGGATTCCACGATCACTTCAACGCCGAATTCCTTCAGCTTGATCTCCAACAGGCGCGACATGGCCTCCAGGGATTCCGGAGAGAAGCTCTTCTGCTTCTTCTCGGCAACATCGAGGATGGAAATAGGCGGCAAGGTGCCTTCGACAGCGGTATCGACAAACAACGGCGCCTGTTTTTCCTTCTGCACGCGCTTACTCGGTTCCGCGGGTTTGGGCGGCGGCGGCGGAGTAATGACCGGCGCCGGGCGCTTCTCGCGTTCAGTCATGTGCTTGGTCAAGGCCTCTTCGCGCTCGATCAGACGCTCCTTGACCTTGGCCTGTTCGCGACGGTCCGGCACTACCGGTGCAGCGACTTCGTTCACGCGCACATCCACTTCACGCAGCTTGGCTACAAGTTGCTTGCGCTCGAGGCGCGCACTCCACCAGCGATTCACGGCGTTCTGAATGAGTTCGAAGAGATCGAGGGTGATCTTGCCGGTCAGATCCATGACCTTGAACCAGGAAAGGTCGGTAAACACCGTCAGACCGAAGAGGAAGAGTGCAAAGAACAGCAAGGTGCTGCCCTGCACGTTGAGTGCATTGACTGCCAGATGGCTGAGGCTCTCGCCCAAGGCACCGCCGGCAGACGCTGGAAGCCCGGCATGGTCCTGGAAATGGATATCGGCCAGTGCTGCACCAGAAAGCACGAGGAAGACCAGGCCGATCAGGCGCCATGAAAACAGCCAGCCGCTCCAATCGATGGGTTCGTGGCGATGGCGGAAGACTTGCAGGGTCTTGATCGCCAGCAGCAGCGGGAAGACATAGGCAAAGTAGCCCAAGGCCATGAACAGGATGTCGGCGAACCAGGCACCCAGGCGGCCGGCCGCATTCTGCACTTGCTCGACGTTGCTGGTGTGGGTCCAGCCCGGATCAGAGGAGTCGTAGGTGAGCAATGCCATCCACAGATAGAGGCAGACCGCCCCCAGCGCGATCAACGCACCTTCCTTGAGGCGATAATGCAATTGCTGGCGCCAGACAGGAATCTGGGCTCTGGTCGTGGAATTCTTCAAAACGCGTCTTTTCCTGCGCCCATGGCGCGTTCAAGAGTCGGTCGAGGGTGAAAAACTGCAAGGCACAGTGCCATTACGAGCTCCAACCCATTCGGAACGCGGCCCATTGTACGGATTTGCCTGCGCGACGCCATGTGGGAACTGATTGTCGCCCCAGCGTTTTGGCGACGTCTCGCGCTTCGGTGTAGCATAGCCGCCAACAATTTGCGCAATGCTCAATTGGAGCATGCATTCTCTTTCGTGACAAAGACTTATGGAGCCTTTTTATGAGCGAAGTCAAGCATTCCCGATTGATCGTACTGGGCTCCGGCCCGGCGGGCTACACCGCGGCCGTCTATGCCGCTCGCGCCAACCTCAAGCCTGTTGTGATCACGGGCATCCAGCCCGGCGGCCAACTGACCACCACAACTGAAGTGGACAACTGGCCAGGCGACGTCGAAGGCCTCACCGGCCCGGCACTGATGGAGCGCATGCAGAAGCATGCCGAGCGCTTCGATACCGAGATTGTCTACGACCACATTCACACCGCCGAGTTGCAGAAGCGCCCCTTCATCCTCAAGGGCGACAGCGGCACCTACAGCTGCGACGCCTTGATCCTGGCGACTGGCGCCTCCGCCCAGTACCTCGGCTTGCCCTCTGAGGAAGCCTTCGCCGGCAAGGGCGTCTCCGCCTGCGCGACCTGCGACGGCTTTTTCTATCGCAACCAGGTGGTTTGCGTCATTGGCGGCGGCAATACCGCGGTCGAGGAAGCCCTATACCTGGCCAACATCGCCAAGGAAGTCCACCTGATCCACCGCCGCGACAAGCTGCGCTCGGAAAAGATTCTTCAGGACAAGCTGTTCGAGAAGGCTGCAAACGGCAACGTACGCCTGCACTGGAACCACACTCTGGACGAAGTCCTGGGTGACAATACCGGCGTAACCGGTGTGCGCCTGAAAAACACCGCCGACGGCACCACCAAGGAGCTTTCCCTGGCAGGTGTCTTCATCGCCATTGGCCACAAGCCGAACACCGACCTATTCAAGGGCCAGCTGGAAATGCGCGACGGCTACCTGATCGTCCAGGGCGGCCTCGAAGGCAATGCCACCGCCACCAGCATCCCTGGGGTGTTCGCTGCCGGCGACGTGGCTGACCACGTCTACCGCCAGGCCATCACTTCCGCCGGCTCGGGCTGCATGGCCGCGCTGGACGCCGAAAAGTTCCTCGACGACAACTGACAGGAAAGGCGGGCTCCGGCCCGCCCTCCCCTCCCCCATGCTTACCTGGCTACAACGCGACTCCCTCGAGTTCCCGCCGCTCGGCCGAGCGATGCGCGAACCAAATGGCCTGCTGGCAGCCGGCGGCGATCTCTCGCCAGAGCGCCTGATCCAGGCCTACCGCCATGGATGCTTCCCCTGGTACCAGGATGGCCAGCCCATCCTCTGGTGGTCTCCCGACCCACGCACAGTGCTGCAGCCGCAGGAAATCCACATTTCCCGCAGCCTATCGAAGCTGCTACGCCAGGGACGCTTTCGCGTGACGTTCGACCAGGCGTTTCAATCCGTCATAGAAGGCTGTGCCGGCCCACGGAATTACACCGACGGCACCTGGATCACCCCGGCAATGCAGGCGGCCTACACAGAACTGCACCGCCGCAACGTCGCGCACTCGGTGGAGGTCTGGAAAGACGATGAACTTGTCGGCGGCCTCTATGGCCTAGCGATCGGCAAGCTGTTTTTTGGCGAGTCCATGTTCAGTCGGACAGACAACGCGTCAAAAGTCGGTTTCGCCACACTGGTGCAGCATCTGAATCAATGGGGCTTTGTGCTGATCGACTGCCAGATGCCCACCCAACACCTGCAGAGCTTTGGCGCCCGCACGATCAGCCGCGAGAAGTTTACCCGCTACCTGCAGCTCTACCTCGACCAACCGAACGCCGCAGACTGGATCGCCTAGGCGAGCCCCGCAGCCTGACATACACTTGCTGAAGGGATTTCCCGGGGGTTGATCATGACCGAGCTGGCTCGTCTCAAGTTTTACGCCACTCAGCCGCATCCATGCAGCTACCTGCCCGAGGAGCAGGCCACCACCCTATTCCTCGACCCCAGCCAGCCCATGGACGTGGACGTCTATGCCGAGCTATCGGAAATGGGCTTCCGCCGCAGCGGCGACCACCTCTATCGCCCGCATTGCCAGCGCTGCAATGCCTGCGTACCCGCACGCATCCCCGCCGACCAGTTCATCCCCAGCCGCCAACAGAAGCGCATCCTCAAGCGTAACGGCGACCTGACCGTAACCGCAGTGCGCCCATCCTTCACCGAGGAGTACTACGCGCTTTACGTCCGGTACATCGAGCAGCGCCACTCCGATGGCGACATGTATCCACCCAGCCGGGACCAATTTTCCACCTTCCTGGTCCGCGACCTGCCCTTTTCACGCTTCTACGAATTCCGCCTCAAGGACGAGCTCAAGGCCGTGGCGGTGACGGACGTGCTGCCAAACGGACTTTCCGCGGTCTACACCTTCTACGATCCCGATGAGGAGAGACGCAGCCTTGGCCGCTACGCCATTCTCTGGCAGATAGGCGAAAGCGCTCGCCTTGGCCTACAGGCCGTGTATCTCGGCTACTGGATCAAGAACTGCAGGAAGATGAACTACAAGACCCAGTACCGCCCGATCGAACTCTTCGTCAATCAGCGCTGGGTGACGCTCAGCTGAAGCCCTTGGCGAGCAGTGCTATTTTCGGGCACAATGCACGCCGTTTTTGCCCGCCGCACTTTGTGGTCGGGCCCATCTCTGAATACCGAGGGCTTTACTGCATGTCGAAAGAAGACAGCTTCGAAATGGAAGGCACTGTCATCGACACCCTGCCCAACACCATGTTCCGTGTGGAGTTGGAAAATGGGCACGTCGTCACCGCGCACATTTCCGGCAAGATGCGCAAGAATTACATCCGCATCCTCACCGGCGATAAGGTTCGCGTCGAGCTGACGCCGTACGATCTGAGCAAAGGCCGCATCACCTACCGCGCCCGCTGATCAGAAAGTCATGAAAAAGCCCGGCAATTGCCGGGCTTTTTTGTGGATGACCGTCAGGCCATCTCTGCAGTTGTCTCGAACTCGAAGCTGAGCTCTTCGTCCTTGACGTCGACATGCACCAAACCGCCGTGCTCGGCCAGTTCACCAAAGAGGATCTCTTCGGCCAGAGGCCGCTTGATCTTGTCCTGGATCAAACGCGCCATGGGACGCGCGCCCATCTGGGCATCGTAGCCACGCTCGGCCAGCCAGCCACGCGCCTCGTCGCTGACCACCAACTGCACGCGCTTGTCTTCCAGTTGCGCCTGAAGTTCGGTGAGGAACTTGTCCACGACATTCTTGATGACTTCGTGGCTCAGGCGACCAAACTGGATGATAGTGTCCAGACGGTTGCGGAACTCCGGCGTGAAGCTCTTGCGAATGACCTCCATGGCGTCCGAGGAGTGATCCTGCAGGGTGAAGCCAATGGAGGCGCGTGCAGCAGTTTCGGCGCCGGCGTTGGTGGTCATGATCAGGATCACGTTGCGGAAATCCGCCTTGCGTCCGTTATTGTCAGTCAGGGTGCCGTGATCCATCACCTGCAGCAGCAGATTGAAGACTTCCGGATGGGCCTTCTCGATTTCGTCCAGCAGCAGTACGCAGTGCGGCATCTTGGTGATGGCCTCGGTCAGCAAGCCGCCCTGGTCGAAACCAACATAGCCCGGAGGCGCACCAATCAGACGCGAAACAGTGTGCCGCTCCATGTACTCGGACATGTCGAAGCGAAGCAACTCGATACCCATCGCCTTTGCCAGCTGCCGGGCAACTTCAGTCTTGCCGACCCCAGTGGGACCAGCAAAGAGGAAGGAGCCCACAGGCTTGTCCGGAGATTTGAGGCCGGCACGGGACAGCTTGATCGCAGTGGACAGGGAGTCGATGGCGGCGTCCTGACCAAACACGGTCAGCTTCAGGTCGCGCTCCAGATTACGCAGCAGTTCCTTGTCGGAACTGGTGACGTGTTTTGGAGGAATCCGTGCGATTTTGGCAACGATGTCTTCGACCTGCGCCACTTCAATGCGCTTGGCACGCTTCTCCTCCGGCTGTAGCCGCTGGTATGCACCCGCCTCATCGATCACATCGATCGCCTTGTCGGGCATATGCCGATCATTGATGTAACGCGCCGCCAGCTCAGCAGCAGCACGCAACGCCTCGTCGCTGTACTCGATATGGTGATGCTGCTCGAAACGCGCCTTGAGCCCCCTGAGGATGCCTACGGTGTCTTCGACGGAAGGCTCAGTCACATCGACTTTCTGGAAGCGCCGAGCGAGAGCCCGATCCTTCTCGAAGATGCCACGGAACTCCTGGAAGGTAGTGGAGCCGATGCAGCGAATCTCACCCGACGAAAGCAGGGGCTTGAGCAAGTTGGATGCATCCATCACACCACCCGAGGCAGCTCCAGCCCCAATGATGGTGTGGATCTCATCGATGAAAAGAATGGCATGGGGGCGCTTGCGCAGTTCGTTGAGCAGCGCCTTGAAGCGCTTCTCGAAGTCGCCGCGATACTTGGTTCCCGCCAGCAGTGCACCTAGATCCAGGGAGTAGACCACGCTGTCAGCCAGCAGATCAGGCACCTGATTGTCGACGATACGCTTCGCCAGCCCCTCGGCGATGGCGGTCTTGCCGACACCGGCCTCACCGACCAGCAGCGGGTTGTTCTTGCGACGACGCGCCAGAATCTGTGCGACGCGCTCGACTTCATTCTCACGCCCCACCAACGGATCGATACGCCCCATCCGCGCCAGTTCGTTCAGGTTGCTGGCATAGGCATCGAGGGGATGACCCGAGGCGGCGGCCTCACCACCCTCCTCGTCCTGCATTTCCTGGTCGTGATCGTGCTGCTCCCCGTGCCCTGGCACTTTAGAAATACCGTGGGCGATGTAGTTGACGACATCGATACGAGCCACACTCTGCTGTTTCAGCAGGAATACAGCCTGGCTCTCCTGCTCACTGAAGATCGCAACCAGCACGTTAGCACCGGTCACTTCGCGCTTGCCGGAACTTTGCACGTGGAACACCGCGCGCTGCAGAACGCGCTGGAAGCCGAGCGTTGGCTGGGTTTCACGATCTTCGTCGTGCTGAGGAATCAGCGGGGTGGTGGAGTCAATGAACTCCTGCAGGTCGTGCCGCAGCTTGTCCATATTCGCGCCGCATGCACGCAGTACTGTTGCAGCAGCTTCGTTGTCCAGCAGGGCGAGCAACAGGTGCTCGACCGTCATGAATTCGTGACGCTTGGCGCGGGCCTCCTTGAAGGCAAGATTGAGGGTGACTTCGAGCTCGCGGTTCAACATGGCTTCACCTCATACCCAAGGGGCGGCATTAACCGTCCTTCTCGATCTCACAGAGCAGCGGATGCTGGCTCTCTCTCGCATATTGATTGACCTGCATGGCCTTGGTTTCGGCTATGTCACGCGTAAACACGCCGCAAACCGCCCGACCTTCCGTATGCACGGTCAGCATGATCTTGGTGGCGAGTTCCCGGTTCATACCGAAGAACGTTTCGAGCACCTCGACCACGAAATCCATTGGGGTGTAGTCATCGTTAAACATGACCACCTTATACATAGGTGGCGCCTGCAGGGCTGGCTTGGCTTCCTGCACCGCCAGGCCCGTGGAGTCGTCCTCATGATGCTGCGGACTGTCCTGATTGAATGTTAGTCGAATCTGGCTGCTTGCATGCATGCTGGAATTAAAGGTCATAGGTGAGTGAAAAACGGCCGCTGGAAAGACTTTGATCCGTTTCTCAGGCGATGCCGGGAACGCCTTGACTAACGGCAAAACGGTGTTACAACCAGTGGATACCCGTCTTCGGGTATCAGGGGTTCCACGTGCGTGGCCAAGGCGGCCCTAAGGGCGTGGAGTCGAAGTGGATGATACTCCAGTGATGGAGTCCTTTGCAGAGGGATATCAGCATGCTTAGCGGTAAGGTCAAGTGGTTCAACAACGCCAAAGGCTATGGATTTATCCTTGCCGAAGGCCGAGATGAGGACCTGTTCGCCCACTATTCGGCCATCCAGATGGACGGCTACAAGACGCTAAAGGCTGGACAGCCGGTAAGCTTCGATATCATCCAGGGCCCGAAAGGCCTGCATGCCGTGAACATTCGTCCGGTCACGGCCACCACCGAAGCGCCTGCCGCAATCAGCCACCCCCAGGGCAGCACGGTAGAAGTTTAAGCCCTCGAAATATTTGGGCAAAAAAAGGCCGGTCAGTTGACCGGCCTTTTTGTTTCCGCCTTCAGGCTCACATGTGGGCGATGATGGCGTCACCGAACTCGGAGCAGGACAGCAACTTGGCGCCATCCATCAGGCGCTCGAAGTCGTAGGTAACGGTCTTCGCCGCGATGGCCCCATTGGTGCCTTCGATGATCAGGTCAGCCGCTTCGGTCCAGCCCATGTGGCGCAGCATCATCTCCGCAGAAAGGATGACCGAGCCCGGATTGACCTTGTCCTGACCAGCGTACTTCGGCGCAGTGCCGTGAGTGGCCTCGAACATGGCGACGGTGTCGGACAGGTTGGCGCCAGGGGCGATACCGATACCGCCCACCTCTGCGGCCAGCGCGTCCGAGAGGTAGTCACCGTTCAGGTTCAGGGTGGCGATGACGTCGTACTCGGCCGGACGCAGGAGGATCTGCTGAAGCATGGCATCAGCGATCACATCCTTGACCACCACGTTCTTGCCGGTGCGAGGATTCTTGAACTGCATCCACGGGCCGCCATCCAGCAACTCGGCACCGAACTCGTCACGCGCGACTTCGTAGCCCCATTCCTTGAAGGCACCTTCGGTGAACTTCATGATGTTGCCCTTGTGAACGATGGTCACGGAGCTGCGATCATTGTCCACGGCGTATTGCAGAGCCTTGCGTACCAGTCGCTTGGTGCCGTCCTGGGAAACCGGCTTGATGCCGATGCCGCAGTTCTCTGTGAAACGGATTTTCTTGACGCCCATTTCCTCGGTGAGGAACTTGATGACCTTCTCGGCTTCGGGACTACCGGCCTTCCATTCGACACCTGCGTAGATGTCTTCGGAGTTCTCACGGAAGATCACCATGTCAACGTCGCCGGGCTTCTTCACCGGACTGGGAACGCCCTCGAACCAGCGAACCGGGCGCTGGCAAACGTAGAGATCAAGCTCCTGGCGCAGAGCCACGTTGAGCGAGCGGATGCCACCACCGACAGGCGTGGTCAGCGGCCCCTTGATGGAGACGACGTAGTCGCGAACGGCTTCCAGGGTCTCTTTCGGCAGCCAGGTGTCCTGGTCGTATACCTGAGTGGCCTTCTCACCGGCATAGACCTCCATCCACGAGATCTTGCGGGCGCCGCTGTAGGCCTTGGCGACCGCAGCATCCACCACCTTGATCATGACAGGACTGATATCAACGCCAATGCCGTCACCCTCGATGAAAGGAATGATCGGGTTGTTCGGTACATTCAGGGACATATCTGCATTGACGGTGATTTTGTCACCGACTGCCGGCACCTGGATCTTTTGGTATCCCATGCTGAGCTCCGTTTGTGGTTGAGAACGCTCTTGCAGCTCGTGAGCCTACTCCAGTTGGGCGGTCATCGACCATATCTTCCTTAGTCGAAAACAGCCCCTCGCGTCAGCCCGCCTAAAGGAGTGGTATACTGCGCGCCGTGACTTGACAGTCATCGAGGGCGAGCAGTCTGGGACCAGACTCACTGTCCTCGCAGCGGCCCAACCACCACCATGGCAAAGCCGTACAACGCTCTACTGGCGCTTCATTACCCCCGCGGCAAATCTCGACACAGCTCAACTTCGACATTGAGCGAATGTGCCTACCAATGCGCTTCGAGACTCTGTGCGCGCCCAGAAAAGAAGAGAGTTAAACGTTAATGTCCAACCGTCCGAAGATTACATACACCTTCACCGACGAAGCCCCTGCGCTCGCCACCTATTCGCTCCTCCCGATCGTCAAAGCCTTCGCCGCCTCGGCCGGCATCGACGTCGAAACCCGCGACATCTCTCTCGCGGGACGAATCCTGGCCTCCTTCGCTGACAAGCTTTCAGCCGACAAGCGCATCGAAGACGATCTGGCCTACCTGGCAGTCCTGGCCACTTCGCCGGACGCCAACATCGTAAAACTTCCGAACATCAGCGCCTCGGTGCCGCAGCTCAAAGGCGCGATCGCCGAACTGCAGGCGCTGGGCTACACCATCCCGGACTTCCCGGAAGATCCGCAGACCGACGACGAAAAAGACACGCGCGCCCGCTATGCCAAAGTCCTGGGCAGCGCCGTGAACCCGGTCCTGCGCGAAGGCAACTCCGACCGCCGCGCTCCCGCCGCCGTCAAGGCATACGCCCGGAAGCACCCGCACTCCATGGGCAAATGGAGCATGGCCTCCCGCTCCCACGCCGACTACATGCGTGGCGGCGACTTCTTCTCCAGCGAGCAGTCCATCACCATGGCCAAGGCCGGTGACGTACGCATCGAATTCGTCGGCAAAGACGGCAAGGTCGAAGTCAAGAAGCAGCTCTCCCTGCAGGACGGCGAAGTCCTCGACAGCATGTTCATGAGCTGCAAGAAACTGCGCACCTTCTTCGAGCAGACCCTGCAGGACTGCAAGGAAAGCGGAGTAATGTGGTCCCTGCACGTCAAGGCGACCATGATGAAGGTCTCCCACCCGATCGTGTTCGGCCACGCAGTCAGCGTTTACTACAAGGACGTGTTCGACAAGTACGGCGAGCTGTTCAAGGAACTGGGCGTCAACCCGAACAACGGCATCAGCAGTGTCTACGACAAGATCAAGGCGCTGCCGGCTTCCCAGCAGGAAGAGATCCTCCACGACATCCACGAGGTGTACAGCCACCGCCCGGAAATGGCGATGGTCGACTCCGTGAAGGGCATCACCAACCTGCACATCCCGAGCGACGTGATCGTCGACGCCTCCATGCCTGCGATGATCCGCAACTCCGGCCAGATGTGGGGCAAGGATGGCAAGCAGAAGGACACCAAGGCGGTGATGCCGGAGAGCACTTACGCTCGCATCTACCAGGAAATGATCAACTTCTGCAAAACCAATGGCGCCTTCGACCCGACCACCATGGGCACCGTGCCCAACGTCGGCCTGATGGCCCAGAAAGCTGAAGAGTACGGCTCCCACGACAAGACCTTCGAGATGACCGCCGACGGCACCATGCGCGTCGTGACCGCCGAAGGTACCGTGCTGATGCAGCACGAAGTGGAAGCTGGCGACATCTGGCGCGCCTGCCAGACCAAGGACGCCCCGATCCGTGACTGGGTCAAGCTCGCCGTGACCCGCGCCCGCCAGTCCAGCACCCCGGCCATCTTCTGGCTGGACCCGGAGCGCGCCCACGACCGTGAACTGCGCAAGAAGGTCGAACTGTATCTGCAGGACCACGACCTGACCGGCCTGGACATCAGCATCAAGGGCTACAACGAAGCCATCCGTACCAGCATGGAGCGCCAATTGCGCGGCCAGGACACCATCTCGGTGACAGGCAACGTGCTGCGTGACTACCTGACCGACCTGTTCCCGATCATGGAACTGGGCACCTCGGCCAAGATGCTGTCCATCGTTCCGCTGATGGCGGGCGGCGGCATGTACGAGACCGGTGCCGGCGGTTCGGCTCCGAAGCACGTGCAGCAGCTGGTGGAAGAGAACTACCTGCGCTGGGATTCCCTGGGCGAGTTCCTGGCCCTGGCCGTCTCCCTGGAAGAAACCGGGATCAAGACCGGCAACGCCAAGGCCAAGCTCCTCGGCAAGGCACTGGACGAAGCCACAGGCAAGCTGCTGGACAACAACAAGTCGCCGTCGCGCAAGGTTGGCGAGATCGACAACCGCGGCAGCCACTTCTACCTGGCAATGTACTGGGCCCAAGCCCTGGCCGCCCAGGAGGAAGATGCCGAGCTGAAAGCCCACTTCGCACCGCTGGCGAAAGCCCTGACCGAGCAGGAAGCGACCATCGTCGCCGAACTGAATGGCGCCCAGGGCAAGGCCGTGGAAATCGGCGGCTACTACCGCTCGAACCCAGAGCTGACCAGCCAGGTCATGCGCCCCAGCAGCACCTTCAACGCTGCGATCGACGGTCTGCTGGCCTAATCGCCACCGCAGGACGAAGGAGACCCCGGGCCAAGCCCGGGGTTTCTTTTTTTCACGCCCGACGCCCTATCATGTCGCCCTTTTATCCGGAGCCATTCCGATGACCTGGCAACCCCATATCACCGTCGCAACCGTGGTCGAAGACCAGGGCCGCTTCCTGCTGGTAGAGGAACTGGCCGAAGGGCGCGCCGTGTTCAATCAACCCGCCGGCCATCTGGAGGCCGACGAGACCCTCCTGGAGGCAGCCATGCGAGAGACCTTCGAGGAAACCGGCTGGGAGGTCGAGCTGACTGCCGTAACCGGCATCTATCTCTACACCGCACCCAGCAACGGCGTGACCTACCAGCGCGTCTGCTTCGCCGCCAGGCCACTGCGCCACCACCCGGACCAATCACTGGACGACGGCATCATCGGCCCGCGCTGGTTGACCCGCGAACAACTCCTGGCCGAGAAGGATCGCTGGCGCAGCCATCTGGTCTTGCGCTGCATCGACGACTACCTGGCCGGCGAACGCTTCCCCCTGAGCCTTATCCGCGCCGCCTGAACATTCCAGCCTAAAGAACCTGCTTACGATCTAATGAGCTAAAGCCTGCTTTCAACGCAGCAGGGTCTTTGCCCCGCTGATCGCGAACCGGTTCTGTTAGAATTCCGCTTTTGCTTACACAACCAGTGCAGATTCCCATGCGTGATCCAGCCAATACCCGCGTCATAGTCGGCATGTCCGGCGGCGTCGACTCCTCAGTTTCCGCCCTCCTCCTGCTTGAACAGGGCTATCAGGTCGAAGGCCTGTTCATGAAGAACTGGGACGAAGACGACGGCACCGAGTACTGCACCGCCAAGGTAGACCTGGCCGATGCCCAGGCCGTCTGTGACCGCATCGGCATCAAGCTGCATACCGCGAACTTCGCCGCCGAATACTGGGACAACGTGTTCGAGCACTTCCTGGCCGAGTACAAGGCCGGCCGTACGCCCAACCCGGACATCCTCTGCAACCGCGAGATCAAGTTCAAAGCGTTCCTCGATTACGCCCTTTCGCTGGGCGCCGACCTGATCGCCACCGGCCACTATGTACGCCGTCGCGACATCGACGGACGCACCGAACTGCTCAAGGGCCTGGACCCAAACAAGGACCAGAGCTACTTCCTCCACGCAGTTGGCGGCGAACAGATTGCCCGCACCCTGTTCCCGGTAGGCGAACTGGAAAAACCCGAAGTGCGCGCCATCGCCGAAAAATACGGCCTGGCCACCGCTCGCAAGAAGGACTCCACCGGGATCTGCTTCATTGGCGAGCGCCGCTTCACCGATTTCCTCAAGCAGTACCTGCCGGCACAACCCGGCGACATCGAAACCACCGACGGCGACGTCATCGGTCGCCACCACGGCCTGATGTACCACACCATCGGCCAACGCCAGGGCCTGGGCATCGGCGGCATGAAGGACGCTAGCGATGATCCCTGGTACGTCCTGGCAAAAGACCTGTCGCGTAACGTACTGATCGTCGGCCAGGGCAACGAAAACCCCTGGCTCTACTCGCGCTCGCTGAAAGTCTCGGAGATCTATTGGGTGAACCCAATCGACCTCAGCCAGCCCCGGCAACTCAAGGCCAAGGTGCGCTATCGCCAGAGCGACCAGCCCTGCACCCTGGAAAAAACCGCCGACGGCTACATTGCGGTGTTCGACGACGCCCAGCGAGCAGTCACCCCAGGACAATCGGTGGTCTTCTACGACGGCGAAATCTGCCTAGGTGGCGGCGTGATCGAAAGCGCCGAACCTTCGGATGCCGCGGTGATACGCCCATGAACCAGACCCGAGAACAACTGGTTGCACTCGGCGCCGTCTTCGAGGCGGCCGCTCTGGTGGACCGCATCGCAAAAACCGGCCAGATCAGCGAGCCGCCACTCGGCTGCATGCTCGGCAGCCTGCTTGTCCGCGACCCGAAGGACACGCTGGACGTATACGGCGGTGACGACATCAACCTGCGCGACGGCTACAAGGCCCTGGCCAGCGCCCTCGAGCGGGAGCCCTCGAGTCTGCAGCGAGAACCCCTGCGCTATGCCCTGGCTCTGCTGACCCTGGAGCGCCAGCTTGCCAAGCGCGGCGACATGCTGGAAGTCATCGGCAATCGCCTGGACCAGATCCAGCAGCAGGTACAGCACTTCGGCCTCGTGCATGACAACGTCATCGCCGCCTGCGCCAGCCTCTACCAGGACACGCTGAGCACTTTCCGCCAGCGCATCCAGGTACACGGCGACATGCGCCACCTGCAGCAGTCCAGCAACGCCGCGAAGATTCGCGCCCTCCTCCTCACAGGCATCCGCGCCGCCCGTCTCTGGCGCCAGCTCGGCGGCAACCGCTGGCAGCTGTTGTTCAGCCGCCGCAAGTTGCTCAACGAGCTTTACCCACTCCTGCGCGGCTGACTCGTCTGCGCCATGTGTCGTCGACCGTGGCGCTTGAGCAGCGAGCAGAGAGAAAACCATGTATGATGTGCGCCCCTTTTCGTTGACCGATTGTCCGAGAACGCACTCATGCAGCTTTCCTCGCTCACCGCGGTTTCCCCCGTAGACGGCCGCTACGCCGGCAAAACCAGCGCACTGCGCCCAATCTTCAGCGAATACGGCCTGATCCGTTTCCGCGTCCAGGTAGAGGTCCGCTGGCTGCAGCGACTCGCCGCCCACGCCGGGATTCCGGAAGTCGCGCCCTTCTCCGCTGAAGCCAACGCTCTGCTCGACAAACTGGCCGAAGACTTCCAGCTGGAGCACGCCGAGCGCATCAAGGAAATCGAGCGCACCACCAACCACGATGTGAAAGCCGTGGAATATCTGCTGAAGGAGCAGGCTGCCAAGCTGCCCGAACTGGCCAAGGTAAGCGAATTCATCCACTTCGCCTGCACCAGTGAGGACATCAACAACCTGTCCCACGCCCTGATGCTGCGTGAAGGCCGCGACCAGGTCGTACTGCCGCTGATGCGCCAGCTTGCCAACGCCATCCGTGACCTGGCCGTACGTTTCGCCGATGTACCGATGCTCTCCCGCACCCACGGCCAACCGGCCTCGCCGACCACCCTCGGCAAGGAAATGGCCAACGTCGTGTACCGCCTGGAGCGCCAGATCGCCCAGGTAGCCGCAGTACCGCTGCTGGGCAAGATCAACGGTGCGGTGGGCAACTACAACGCCCACCTGTCCGCCTACCCGGACGTCGACTGGGAAGCCAACGCCCGGGAATTCATCGAAGGCGACCTGGGACTGACCTTCAACCCCTACACCACCCAGATCGAGCCGCACGACTACATCGCCGAGTTGTTCGATGCTGTCGCGCGCTTCAACACCATCCTCATCGACTTCGACCGCGACGTCTGGGGTTACATCTCTCTCGGCTACTTCAAGCAGAAGACCATTGCCGGCGAGATTGGCTCTTCGACCATGCCGCACAAGGTCAACCCGATCGACTTCGAAAACTCCGAAGGCAATCTGGGTATCGCCAATGCGCTGCTCCAGCACCTGGCCAGCAAGCTGCCCATCTCCCGCTGGCAGCGTGACCTGACCGACTCCACCGTACTGCGTAACCTCGGTGTCGGTTTCGCTCACAGCGTCATTGCATACGAAGCAACCCTCAAGGGAATCAGCAAGTTGGAGCTTAATGCTCAACGTATTGCTGAAGATCTGGACGCCTGCTGGGAAGTCCTCGCCGAGCCGATCCAGACTGTGATGCGCCGCTACGCGATCGAGAACCCGTACGAAAAACTCAAGGAACTGACTCGCGGCAAAGGCATTAGCCCCGAAGCGCTGCAGACTTTCATCGACGGCCTGGATATTCCGGCCGAGGCCAAGGCCGAACTGCGCAAAATGACTCCCGCCAGCTACATCGGTAACGCCGTAGCCCAGGCCAAGCGCATCTGATCGGTTTTGAACCAGTGCACGCCCGGCTGTGCCGGGCGTTTTTATTTCAAAGGCTTAGACATGAATCCTGATATTCCTCTTCAACTTTTGGGCGGACTTACCGCGCGTGAATTCCTGCGCGATTACTGGCAACAGAAGCCGCTCCTGATCCGTCAGGCGATTCCCGGATTCGAAAGCCCCATTTCCCCTGACGAGCTCGCCGGCCTTTCCCTGGAAGAGGAAGTGGAGTCGCGCCTGGTACTTGAACATGGCGAGCGCCCGTGGGAACTGCGCCGCGGCCCATTCGCCGAAGACACTTATCAGAAACTGCCCGAGCGCGACTGGACCCTGCTGGTCCAAGCCGTCGACCAATTCGTTCCGTTAGTCGCGGAATTGCTGGAACACTTCCGCTTCCTGCCAAGCTGGCGCATCGATGATGTGATGATCAGCTATGCCGCGCCGGGCGGCGGCGTGGGCCCGCACTTCGACAACTACGATGTGTTCCTGCTGCAAGGCCATGGCCGCCGCAACTGGAAGATCGGCCAGATGTGCGATGCCGAGAGCGCCTTACTGCCCCACGCAGACCTGCGCATCCTCGCCGACTTCCAGCAGAGCGAGGAATGGGTTCTGGAACCGGGCGACATGCTTTACCTGCCACCGCGCCTCGCGCATTTCGGCATTGCCGAAGACGACTGCATGACTTACTCCGTGGGCTTCCGCGCTCCCAGCGCCGCCGAAGTGCTGACCCACTTCACTGACTTCCTCGCCCAGTTCATGCCGGACGAAGAGCGCTACAGCGATGCAGGCGCGGCCCCCACGAGCGATCCGCACGAGATCCAGCGCGATGCACTTGATCGCCTCAAATCCCTGCTCAACGAGCACATGAGCGACGAGCGTCTGCTGCTCACCTGGTTCGGCCAGTTCATGACCGAGCCGCGCTACCCGGAACTGGTGGCCGGCGCTGAAGTGGAGGAAGAGGATTTCCTCAGCGCGATCGAAGATGGCGCGGTGCTGATCCGCAACCCCAGTGCGCGCCTGGCCTGGTCTGAAGTCGACGTTGGCCTGGTGCTTTTCGCCAGCGGCCAGAGCCGTCTCCTGCCGGGCAGCCTGCGCGAATTGCTGAAGCTGATTTGCGCCGCTGAAGCATTGCACCTGGAAAATCTCGGCCAATGGCTGGCCGATGACGAGGGGCGTAAGCTTCTTCTCGAACTGGTCAAGCAAGGAAGTCTGGAGTTTGCCGATGAGTGAGATACACGTCCGCGTTGCCGACTGGCAAAAGGACAATGCCGACTTGCGCCGCATCCGTGAGGCCGTGTTCATCGCCGAGCAGTCCGTCGCACCGGAACTTGAGTGGGACACCGAAGATGCGGACGCAGTGCACTTTCTCGCCTTCGAGCGGGACTATGCTATCGGCACCGCCCGCCTGCTTCCCGATGGCCACATCGGCCGTGTTTCGGTGCTCAAGGATTGGCGCGGGCTGAAGGTTGGCGACCGCCTGCTGCAGGCGGCCATCGCCGAAGCCGAACGACGTGGCCTGAAGCGCCAGATGCTTTCCGCCCAGGTCCACGCCACCGCGTTCTATGAGCGCCACGGTTTCAAGATCGTCAGCAGCGAGTTCCTCGAAGCAGGCATCCCCCACGTGGACATGGTGCGCGAAAGCCAATAGAGGCCAAGATGAACGAAGACGCCCCGGAAAGCACTGAGAACGAAGTCGAACTGCCGGCCATTGAGTTCCAGTCGCCGGGGCGCTTCAGCGTTCACAACCCTTCTCCGCTGCAGGCTGAAGCGCCCGAATGGGAACCCGCCCCTTTCAGTCTCGGCACCCACGATCGCCTCGAACGCTTCAGCAATCCAGACGAGGCCCGCGCACACGCCCTAGCACTGATGCAACAGGCACGCCGCCGGCTCTGCCTATACAGCCCGGACCTCGAGCCCTGGCTTTACCACAACAGTGCCATCCAGCAGGCCTGCACCCGCCTGCTGGTCAGCGATCCGAAATGCCAGGTGCGCATTCTCGTGCGCGACTTGAGCCGCGCGGTGAAAGAGGGCCATCGCCTGCTCAGTCTCAGCCGGCGCATTTCCAGCAATTTCCAGATTCGCCGGATCAACCCCGACCACCCTTCAGAGGACCTGGCGTACCTGATAGCAGATGATCGCGGACTCCTCGTACGCCCTGAGCCCGAGCAGTATGTCGGCTACACCCTCTACAACGACCCCGGAAGGACCCGGCTGCAGCAGACCCGCTTCGACCAGGCCTGGGACCTGAGCATTACCGATCCCGATTTGCGGAGCTTCCTGATATGACGTCACGCGCGTTGCTTGCTGCCCTCTTGCTGCTCATGTGCCTGCCCCTGCAGGCAGCGACGGAACTCATCCAGTTGCGCTATCGCACGGCGGACGAGCTCCTTCCGATGGTGCAGTCGGTATTGGGCAACGAAGGCCGCGTCAGCGCTTATGGCAACCAACTCATAGTCAACGCTGAGCCGGCCAAGATCAGCGAACTGCGCAACCTCCTCGATCAACTCGACACCCGCCCCCGTCGCCTGCTGATCAGTGTCGACACCAGCGACAGCAACTTCCAGAGCGATCAGGGCTATGCGGTCAATGGTTCTGCCAGTGCTGGCGGCGTCGACGTGCAGGCTGGTCGTGGCGAAGTCCATGGGCGTGACCAGGTGCGCATCATTCGCCGCAGTACCGACAGCCGTGGCGGTGGCGTGCAACAAGTGCAGACCACCGAGGGCTACCCAGCGCTGATCCAGGTCGGCCAGAGCGTCCCCATCACCACCACCAGCAGCGGACCTTACGGTGAGGTCTACAGCAACACGGAATACCGCAACGTGACCCGCGGCTTTTACGTCACCGCCACCCTCACTGGTGAGCTGGTGCACGTCAGCATCAGCAGCAATCGCGACCGTCTGAACAACAGTCAGCCAGGTGTGATCGACGTGCAAAGCACAGACACCAAGGTCAGCGGTCGCCTCGGCGAGTGGATCACCATCGGCGCCGTGAACGAAGACAGCCAGTCTGACCAAAGCGGCTTCCTGCGCCGCCGCACCACCCAGGGCCGCGAAGACATGACCCTGCGACTCAAGGTCGACGCGGTCGACTGATCGCGCACTTTCAGACCGACCAGTCTCCACCTAAAGTATTATGTAGTAGTCGAAAAAAAACACTACAAAACGTTTGACGAACGACTGTTTGAAAGAGCATGATGGCCTCGCTCCCGCTAGCCAGGGGCCCTGAACAGGGCCTCCGGGTCGCGCTCCCAGCCAACCAGCCGAGCCGATCCGTGTTGTAACAGCCCATAAGGCAGTGCGACGAGGTTGCGACTGGAACGAGGTTGTCCTGAGGGACGGGGAAGCACCCGCAACAATCGCAAGATCGAAGGCAGTGCCCGGCAAATCGCCCAACGGTTACCACGAACCGGCAAGTGATGGACGAGCGCAAAACCACCCATCGATTTCGCGAGCGTCTGCAGTCAGTCACCCCTCCTCCAGCTACATCACTCTCCAGTCGGTCCTTCGACGCGCTGCGGTGAGCAACCCGCAATAACCTTCAGAACGCAGGTTTTTGAGTGGGAAAGTCGGTGCTCAACCACATACACACTTTGAAGGATTGACCATGTCCGCTTATCAAAACGACATCAAGGCCATTGCCGCTCTGAAAGAAGCGAACGGTAACAGCTGGAGCGCTATCAACCCCGAGTCGGTTGCCCGTATGCGCGCCCAGAACCGCTTCAAGACCGGTCTGGATATCGCCAAGTACACCGCGGCCATCATGCGCAAGGACATGGCCGAGTACGACGCCGACGCCTCCGTCTACACCCAGTCCCTGGGCTGCTGGCACGGCTTCATCGGTCAGCAGAAGCTGATCTCCATCAAGAAGCACCTGAAAACCACCAACAAGCGCTACCTCTACCTGTCCGGCTGGATGGTTGCCGCGCTGCGTTCCGATTTCGGCCCGCTGCCCGACCAGTCCATGCACGAGAAGACTGCCGTCTCCGGCCTGATCGAAGAGCTCTACACCTTCCTGCGCCAGGCTGACGCCCGTGAGCTGGACCTGCTCTTCACCGCCCTGGACGCTGCCCGCGCCGCTGGCGACAAGGTCAAACAGGACGAGATCCAGGCTCAGATCGACGGCTACGAAACTCACGTAGTGCCGATCATCGCCGACATCGACGCTGGTTTCGGTAACCCGGAAGCCACCTACCTGCTGGCCAAGAAAATGATCGAAGCCGGTGCCTGCTGCATCCAGATCGAGAACCAGGTTTCCGACGAGAAGCAGTGCGGCCACCAGGACGGCAAAGTGACCGTTCCGCACGAAGACTTCCTCGCCAAGATCAACGCTGTTCGCTACGCCTTCCTCGAGCTGGGCGTTGACGACGGTGTGATCGTAGCCCGTACCGACTCGCTGGGTGCCGGCCTGACCAAGCAGATCGCCGTGACCAAGCAACCGGGCGACCTGGGCGACCAGTACAACTCCTTCCTGGACTGCGACGAAATCAACGCATCCGACCTGCAGAACGGCGACGTGGTCATCAACCGCGGCGGCAAGCTGCTGCGTCCGAAGCGCCTGCCGAGCAACCTGTTCCAGTTCCGCAAAGGCACCGGCGAAGACCGCTGTGTCCTGGACTGCATCACCTCGCTGCAGAACGGCGCCGACCTGCTGTGGATCGAAACCGAGAAGCCCCACGTTGGCCAGATCAAAGGCATGGTTGACCGCATCCGCCAGGTCATCCCGAACGCCAAGCTGGTTTACAACAACAGCCCGTCCTTCAACTGGACCCTGAACTTCCGTCAGCAAGTGTTCGATGCATTCGTTGCTGAAGGCAAAGATGTTTCCGCCTACGACCGCGCCAAGCTGATGAGCGTCGAATACGACGAAACCGAGCTGGCCCAGGTTGCAGACGAGAAGATCCGTACCTTCCAGCGTGATGGTTCGGCCCACGCCGGCATCTTCCACCACCTGATCACCCTGCCGACCTACCACACTGCGGCCCTGTCCACCGACAACCTGGCCAAAGGCTACTTCGCCGACCAGGGCATGCTGGCCTACGTGAAGGGTGTTCAGCGTCAGGAACTGCGTCAGGGTATCGCCTGCGTCAAGCACCAGAACATGGCTGGCTCCGACATCGGCGACAACCACAAAGAGTACTTCGCCGGCGAAGCAGCTCTGAAAGCGAGCGGTAAAGACAACACCATGAACCAGTTCCACTAAGAGGAACTGCCACCGGTCGACCACGCATCGACCGGACATGGCAAGTCAGAAACCCCGGTGCATGCACCGGGGTTTTTCTTTGGCGCAACGAAACGATATGAACTTCAGCCGGACGGGCCAGCCCAAAATTAGGCTGAAGACTTAGAAGTTGCCTCCCTGGCGCACCCACTTAGAATTGGTCAAAACAATCCCTTGGAGACCTGGCCGTGCCGAGAGTCCTGCTCCTGATTCTGCTACTGATCTCCCCCGCTCTACGCGCAGGCGACCTGGAGACACTGATCTCCCAGCCATCGCTGGACGAAATCCTCGACGAATTGAAAAGCAGCCAGCACCCACACTTCGCCGTAGTCGACTACGGCCGCTCCTCCACGCTGCCTCGCTTCTACCTCTTCGACAGCCATAGCCACGCACTGCTCGGGAGTTTCCGCGTCGCCCACGGCAAGGGCTCGGACCCGGACCATGACGGCAAGGCCGACCACTTCTCCAACGACTCCGGTAGCCGCGCTACCTCCCTCGGCCTGTTCCGCACAGCCCAGGTGTTCGACAGCGAAGAACCGGGCCACGGACGCTCGATGCGCCTGGCGGGCCTTTCGCCAAGTAACAGCAACGCTGAAGAACGCGCCATTGTCATCCACGCCAACGCTTACATGGAGGAAGACTTCATTCGCCAACACGGCGTGCCGGGGCGGAGCTATGGTTGCCTGGTGCTGTCCAGCGCCGATCGCGACCGGGTAATCAAGCAACTTGAAGGCGGCGCGCTGATCTTCGCAATCCGGCAAGACGACCAAGCCCTGGTACGCAACTGAAAACGTGCGCCAAATCCCGCGCAACAGTATCTCCATCCCGCTGTAACCGTTCCGTCGCTTTCGACAATTAGCGTCAGGTCTCCGTCGATTTGCCTGTTTGGAGACTCGCCTTGAACGATTACAACGACAACGCCGTGCTCTTTGGTAACGGCGATGAGCCGCCCAGCAACACCACCAACAATCCCCACATCAACGATCTGATCGGGAGCCTCAATCGTCGCCAGGTACTGATCGGTGGCGCCACCATGAGCGCCCTGGCCTTCCTCGGCGCAGCCGTTCCAGGCGATGCGACGGCCGCCGAGCCCCAAACCAGCGATTTTCCTTTCAAGCCGCGCTCTCGCCTGCCATTCGAGGCCATCCCCACCGGCCGCGCCGATACCATCAGCGTGCCGCCGGGCTACAAAGCCACTGCGTTCATTCCATGGGGAACCCCAATCACCGGCCGCTATCCGGCCTTTGCCGAGGATGCCAGCAACAGCGCCCAGGACCAGGCCGAACAGGTCGGCATGCACCATGACGGCATGCACTTTTTCCCAATAGACGCCCGCCGCGGGCCAGGCATGCGCTCCGACCACGGCCTGCTGGTGCTCAATCACGAGTACATAGACGCCCCGCTGCTGCATCCCAACGGCCCGACCGTCGTCGACGGCAAGCGCACCATCGCCGACGAAGTACGCAAGGAGATCAATGCCCACGGAGTTTCGGTAGTGGAAATCCGTCGCAATGTACGTGGCGAATGGGAAGTGGTGCCGAGCCGTCGAAACCGCCGCATAACTGCCGCGACACCGATGCAAATCAGCGGCCCGGCACGCGGCCACAATCTACTGAAAACCCGCTACAGCCCCCAAGGCACCGCCACTCGGGGCACGCAGAACAACTGCTCCAACGGCTTTACGCCCTGGGGCACCTATCTGACCTGCGAAGAGAACTGGGCCGGCTACTTTGCCACTCGCGACACCGACCTGCCGCGCGAGCTAAAACGCTACGGCCTGCGCAGCAGCAGCCGCTTTGGCTGGGAAACCCTCGCGGGTGACGAGTTCGAGCGCTTCGATGCCACTCGCAAGACAGCCGACGCAAAAGACGACTATCGCAACGAGCCGAACCATTTCGGCTGGATAGTCGAGATCGATCCCTTCGACCCCGACTCCACCCCGGTCAAGCACACCGCACTGGGCCGTTTCGCCCATGAAGGCCTTATCTTCGCCCCGGTGAAGCCCGGACGCCCGGTAGTCTGCTATTCCGGCGACGACTCGCAGAACGAGTACATCTACAAGTACGTCAGCCGCGACAAATACCGCCCTGGCCAGGCCAACGGCCGCCTGCTCGACGATGGCACGCTCTATGTCGCCCGCTTCAATGCCGACGGCAGCGGCGACTGGCTGCCACTCGATATCAATGATCGCAACTTCCTCAAGGCGTGCCTGGCAGCGGGTGTCACCTTTGCCGACCAGGGCGAGGTGCTGATCAATACCCGTCAGGCCGCTGACGCTGTCGGCGCCACCCGCATGGACCGTCCTGAATGGGGTGCAGTCAACCCGGACAATGGCGAGGTCTATTTCACCCTCACCAACAACACGGCCCGTACCACGGCCGATGCCGCCAACCCGCGTCCGGCCAACGCCTTTGGTCACATCATCCGCTGGCGCGAAAACAGCCGCGACCACGCCGGGAGCCGTTTCGACTGGAACATCTTCCTACTCGCTGGCCCCGAGACAGACAGTCGCGGACCCAATGGCAAGCCGCTGGGCGCGCAGAACATCCTTGCCAGCCCGGACGGACTCTGGTTCGACGACGAGGGGCGGCTCTGGATCCAGACCGATATGAGTGGCAGCCAACTCAGCGCCGGCCCCTTCGGCAACAACCAAATGCTGGTGGCCGACCCTCGCAGCGGTGAGCTCAAGCGTTTCCTGGTCGGCCCCCTGGGTGCCGAGGTGACCGGCATAAGCGCAACGCCCGACTTCCGCACACTATTCGTCAACATCCAGCACCCCGGCGAAGGGTCCACCGCCACCAACCTGCTCAGCACCTGGCCAGACGGCCCGGGCAAGCGGCCACGCTCCTCCACCGTGATCATTACCCGCGAAGACGGACGTCGACTGCTCTGAATCCCCTCAAGGATTTCGGCCGGCTCACCAGGGCCGGCCTCTTTTTCCTCTTTCGCAATTCGGCCTGAACAAAAATAAATGGAATTGTCGCAATTATGAAAACGGCTCGAAGAGCAACTTAGGAATGTCCTGAGCATATTTTCCGCGGTAATTTCCAAGTTCTACCGAGCAACTCACGTGTAGTGACTAATTAACCACCAATCAAACGCTAATGACTATCATTTGCTACTTTTCAGGGTCCTCACTGCGACATAAGGCCGCAATCCGACCATAGCCTAAGAAAACGCTGGAACACCGATGGTTGCTAGCTTGCAAAGGATCGAGAGGTCGAAAATCCGGCTGCGCGGGCAATTTTTTGGCCTGAAAAATTTACTTGCACACCCGGTCGGGCATAAAATTGTCCGAATCGATTGCCGGGGTCTCAATGAGGCCCGGCATTAAACCTTTTAAACGCAAGTGAACGCCGTTCCTTGACTAAGGAGTTCCGGCATGTCGGAAGCTACTGCCATCATCTCCCACAACTGGGGTTTCGCTGTTTTCCTGTTGGGTGTCGTCGGCCTCTGCGCCTTCATGATCGGCGTCTCCAGCCTGCTCGGCAGCAAGGCCATCGGTCGTAGCAAGAACGACCCTTTCGAATCCGGCATGCTTCCCACCGGCACTGCCCGCCTCCGCCTCTCCGCAAAGTTCTATCTGGTCGCGATGCTTTTCGTGATCTTCGACGTCGAAGCCCTCTTTCTCTTCGCTTGGTCCGTTTCCGTCCGTGAAAGCGGTTGGGCCGGGTTTATCGAAGCAACCATTTTCATAGCAATTCTGTTGGCAGGTCTTGTCTACCTTTGGCGCATCGGGGCGCTCGATTGGGCTCCCGAAGGTCGTCGCAAGCGGCAGGCGAAGCTAAAACAATGAGGCTTTGGCAATGCAATACAAACTTACTCGGATCGATCCGGATGCCACTTACGAGCAGTATCCGATCGGCGAACGGGAGACCGTTTCCGACCCGCTGCTAGAAGATCAGGTGCACAAGAACATCTTCCTGGGCAAGCTCGAGGATGTTCTCAACGGAGCAGTCAACTGGGGTCGCAAGAACTCCCTGTGGCCGTATAACTTCGGCCTCTCCTGCTGCTACGTGGAGATGACCACTGCCTTCACCGCGCCGC
Organism: Pseudomonas sp. BN606; assembly: GCF_029873115.1. NCBI lineage: Bacteria > Pseudomonadati > Pseudomonadota > Gammaproteobacteria > Pseudomonadales > Pseudomonadaceae > Pseudomonas > Pseudomonas sp. BN606. Next base: position 179,501 of record NZ_SSOF01000041.1, read on the forward strand.
ACGACATCGCGCGATTCGGTGCAGAGGTCATTCGTGCATCACCGCGCCAGGCGGACTTCATGGTCATCGCCGGCACCTGCTTCATCAAGATGGCACCGGTCATCCAGCGCCTCTATGAGCAGATGCTGGAGCCCAAGTGGGTGATCTCCATGGGTTCGTGCGCGAACTCCGGCGGTATGTACGATATTTACTCGGTCGTTCAGGGCGTGGACAAGTTCCTTCCCGTGGACGTCTACATTCCCGGCTGCCCGCCCCGCCCGGAGGCATTCCTGCAAGGCCTGATGCTGCTGCAGGAATCCATCGGCCAGGAGCGCCGCCCACTATCCTGGGTCGTGGGGGACCAAGGCGTGTACCGCGCCGACATGCCCTCCGAGCGAGAAAAGCGCCGCGAACAGCGTATTCAGGTCACCAACCTGCGCAGCCCCGACGAAGTCTGAGCCTGCTCTTCTCCGGAAGACCCCAGGCTCATTCTTTACGTTGACCGATAGCGACCGAGACCATGACTGCAGACACCGTTCTGTCTATTCCGCCTTATAAGGCTGACGACCAAGACGTCGTCGTAGAGCTCAATTCCCGCTTTGGCGCCGAAAGCCTGACCATCCAGTCGACCCGAACCGGAATGCCGGTGATCTGGGTCGCTCGCGACAAGCTGATCGACGTCCTCAAGTTTCTGCGCAATCTCCCGCGCCCCTACGTCATGCTGTACGACCTGCATGGCGTCGACGAGCGCCTGCGTACCCAGCGCCGCGGCTTGCCGAATGCCGACTTCACGGTGTTCTACCACCTGATGTCGCTGGAGCGTAATAGTGACGTGATGATCAAAGTCGCCTTGTCCGAGGGCGACCTCAACCTTCCAACCGTCACCGGTATCTGGCCCAACGCCAACTGGTACGAGCGGGAAGTCTGGGACATGTACGGCATCACCTTCGCCGGCCATCCGCACCTGTCGCGGATCATGATGCCCAACACCTGGGAAGGTCACCCGCTGCGCAAGGACTACCCGGCGCGCGCCACCGAATTCGATCCCTTCAGCCTGACCCTGGCCAAGCACCAGCTTGAAGAAGAAGCCGCGCGCTTCCGCCCGGAAGACTGGGGTATGAAGCGCCACGGCGAGAACGAGGACTACATGTTCCTCAACCTCGGCCCGAACCACCCCTCCGCCCACGGTGCCTTCCGCATCATCCTGCAGCTGGATGGCGAAGAAATCGTCGACTGCGTGCCGGAAGTCGGTTACCACCACCGCGGCGCCGAGAAGATGGCCGAGCGCCAGTCCTGGCACAGCTTCATTCCGTACACCGACCGTATCGACTACCTCGGCGGCGTGATGAACAACCTGCCGTACGTGCTTGCGGTCGAGAAGCTCGCCGGCATCAAGGTGCCGCAGCGCGTCGACTTCATCCGCGTGATGATGGCCGAGTTCTTCCGAATCACCAGCCACCTGCTGTTCCTGGGTACCTATATCCAGGACGTCGGCGCCATGACCCCGGTGTTCTTCACCTTCACCGACCGCCAGCGCGCCTACAAGGTCATCGAAGCCGTCACCGGCTTCCGCCTGCACCCGGCCTGGTACCGCATCGGCGGCGTCGCCCACGACCTGCCCCGCGGCTGGGATGGCCTGGTGAAAGAGTTCGTCGAATGGCTGCCCAAGCGCCTCGACGAGTACGAAAAGGCCGCCCTGCAAAACAGCATCCTGCGTGGCCGTACCATCGGCGTCGCGCAGTACAACACCAAGGAAGCCCTGGAGTGGGGCGTCACCGGTGCTGGCCTGCGCTCCACCGGTTGCGACTTCGACCTGCGCAAGGCACGCCCCTACTCCGGCTACGAGAACTTCGAGTTCGAAGTTCCGCTGGCCCATAACGGCGACGCCTACGATCGCTGCATGGTCCGTGTGGAAGAAATGCGCCAGAGCATCCGCATCATCGACCAGTGCCTCAAGAACATGCCGGAAGGCCCGTACAAGGCGGACCACCCGCTGACCACGCCGCCGCCGAAAGAGCGCACGCTGCAGCACATCGAAACCCTGATCACCCACTTCCTGCAGGTTTCCTGGGGCCCGGTCATGCCGGCCAACGAAGCCTTCCAGATGATCGAGGCGACCAAGGGCATCAATAGCTACTACCTGACCAGCGACGGCAGCACCATGAGCTACCGCACCCGGATCCGGACGCCCAGCTTCCCCCACCTGCAGCAGATTCCCTCGGTGATCCGCGGCAGCATGGTGGCAGACCTGATCGCCTACCTGGGCAGTATCGACTTCGTAATGGCTGACGTGGACCGCTGATCATGAGCACCCTTATCCAGACCGACCGTTTCGTACTCAGCGAAACCGAGCGCTCGGCCATCGAGCACGAAATGCATCACTACGAGGACCCGCGTGCGGCGTCCATCGAAGCCCTCAAGATCGTCCAGAAGGAACGTGGCTGGGTGCCGGACGGCGCCGCTGACGCCATTGGTGCGATCCTCGGCATCCCCGCCAGCGACGTCGAAGGCGTGGCGACCTTCTATAGCCAGATCTTCCGTCAGCCGGTCGGCCGCCACGTCATCCGCGTGTGCGACAGCATGACCTGCTACGTTGGCGGCCACGAGTCCGTCGTTGCCGAAATGCAGAAGCAGCTCGGCATCGGCCTCGGCCAGACCACCACCGACAGTCGGTTCACCCTGCTGCCGGTCTGCTGCCTGGGCAACTGCGACAAGGCTCCGGCCGTGATGATCGACGACGACACCTTCGGCGACGTACAACCTGACGGCGTTGCCATGCTGCTGGAGGCCTACCAATGAAGACCCTCACCTCCATTGGCCCGGCCAACCGAATCGCCCGCAGCGAAGAAACCCATCCGTTGACCTGGCGCCTGCGCGAAGACGCGCAGCCGGTGTGGCTCGACGAATACCAGCAGAAGAACGGCTACGCCGCCGCTCGCAAGGCCCTGACCGATATGGCCCAGGCCGACATCGTGCAGCAGGTAAAGGACTCCGGCCTCAAGGGCCGCGGCGGTGCGGGCTTCCCCACCGGTGTGAAGTGGGGCCTGATGCCGGCCGACGAATCCATGAACATCCGCTACCTGCTGTGCAACGCGGACGAAATGGAGCCCAACACCTGGAAGGACCGCATGCTGATGGAACAGCTGCCGCACCTGCTGGTGGAAGGCATGCTGATCAGCGCCCGCGCCCTCAAGGCCTATCGCGGCTACATCTTCCTGCGGGGTGAGTACGTCGACGCAGCGCGCAACCTCAACCGCGCCATCGATGAAGCCAAGGCCGCCGGCCTGCTGGGCAAGAACATCCTGGGCTCGGGCTTCGATTTCGAACTCTTCGTCCACACCGGCGCCGGCCGTTATATCTGTGGTGAAGAGACTGCCCTGATCAACTCCCTGGAAGGCCGCCGCGCCAACCCGCGCTCCAAGCCGCCCTTCCCCGCCGCAGTCGGCGTCTGGGGCAAGCCCACCTGCGTCAACAACGTCGAGACACTGTGCAACGTGCCGGCGATCGTCGCCAACGGCGTGGACTGGTACAAGACCCTCGCCCGCCCGGGCAGCGAAGACATGGGCACCAAGCTCATGGGCTTCTCCGGCAAGGTGAAGAACCCCGGTCTCTGGGAACTGCCCTTCGGCGTTCCTGCTCGCGAGCTGTTCGAAGACTACGCTGGTGGGATGCGTGATGGCTTCAAGCTGAAAGCCTGGCAGCCCGGCGGTGCCGGCACCGGCTTCCTGCTCCCGGAACACCTGGACGCTCCCATGTACGCTGCCGGCATCGCCAAGGTGGGCACCCGTATGGGTACCGGCCTCGCGCTGGCCGTGGACGACAGCATCAACATGGTCTCTCTGCTCCGCAATATGGAGGAGTTCTTCGCGCGCGAGTCGTGCGGCTGGTGCACCCCATGCCGAGACGGCCTGCCCTGGAGCGTAAAGGTCCTCCGTGCCCTTGAACGCGGTGAAGGCCAGGCGGGCGACCTGGAAACACTGGAGCAGCTCGTCAGCTTCCTCGGCCCAGGCAAGACCTTCTGTGCCCACGCACCGGGTGCCGTCGAGCCGCTGGGCAGTGCGATGAAATATTTCCGTCCGGAGTTCGAGGCAGGCATCGCCACCCAGACTCCGGCAGCGCGCCCGATTCCCGTCGGCGCCTGAGGCAAGAGAATAAGCGCAGCGGCGGCCGCAAGAACGGCCCCGCGCGCAAGCAGATTCCATTAGCCAAAGCCCGGTCACACGGGCAGATGAAGACTGAACCATGGCCACTATCCACGTAGACGGCAAGACGCTCGAAGTCGATGGTGCAGACAACCTCCTGCAGGCCTGTCTGTCACTCGGACTCGACATCCCCTACTTCTGCTGGCACCCGGCGCTCGGTAGCGTCGGCGCCTGCCGCCAGTGCGCGGTCAAGCAGTACACCGACGAGAACGACAAGCGTGGTCGCCTCGTCATGTCCTGCATGACTCCCGCCACCGATAACAGCTGGATTTCCATCGACGACGAAGAGGCCAAGCAGTTCCGCGCCAGCGTCGTCGAATGGCTGATGACCAACCACCCGCACGACTGCCCGGTGTGCGAGGAAGGTGGTCACTGCCACCTGCAGGACATGACGGTAATGACCGGCCACAACGCCCGTCGCTATCGCTTCACCAAGCGTACCCACCAGAACCAGGAACTCGGTCCGTTCATCGCTCACGAGATGAACCGTTGCATCGCCTGCTATCGCTGCGTGCGTTACTACAAGGATTACGCTGGCGGCACCGACCTCGGCGTCTACGGCGCCCACGACAACGTGTACTTCGGCCGCGTCGAAGACGGCACCCTCGAGAGCGAGTTCTCGGGCAACCTGGTCGAGGTCTGCCCGACTGGCGTGTTCACCGACAAGACCCACTCCGAGCGCTACAACCGCAAGTGGGACATGCAGTTCGCCCCGAGCATCTGCCATGGCTGCTCCAGTGGCTGCAACATCAGCCCCGGCGAGCGTTACGGCGAAATCCGCCGCATCGAGAACCGCTTCAACGGCTCGGTTAACCAGTACTTCCTCTGCGACCGCGGTCGCTTCGGTTACGGGTACGTCAACCGCGACGACCGTCCGCGCCAGCCGCGACTGGGTAACCAGCAACTGGGCCTGGACGCCGCCTTGGACAAGGCCGCCGAGCTGCTGAAAGGCAAGCGCGTGATTGGTATTGGCTCGCCGCGCGCCAGCCTCGAAGGCAACTTCGCCCTGCGTGAGCTGGTCGGTGGAGAGAACTTCTACTCTGGCATCGCCGCAAACGAACTGGCTAACCTGCGCCTGATTCGCGACATCCTGCAGAACGGCCCGCTGCCGGTGCCCACCCTGCGAGACGTCGAGAAGCACGACGCGATCTTCGTCCTCGGCGAAGACTTGACCCAGACAGCAGCCCGCATGGCCCTGGCCCTGCGTCAGGCCGTCAAGGGCAAGGCCACTGAAATCGCCGCCTCGATGAAGATCCAGGATTGGCACATGGCCGCTGTGCAGAACGTCGCCCAGGACGCGCTGAACCCGCTGTTCATTGCCAGCGTTGCCGCCACCCGGCTGGACGACGTCGCCGCTGAAAGTGTCCACGCTGCCCCGGCCGACCTCGCCCGCATCGGTTTCGCTGTTGCCCACGCCATCGACCCGAGCGCACCGGCCGTGGAAGGCCTGGAAAGCGAAGCCGCCGAGCTGGTCAAGCGCATCGCCGACGCCCTGCTCGCTGCCAAACGTCCGCTGATCATCTCCGGCGCCTCCCTTGGCGAGAAAGCCCTGATCGAAGCCGCTGCCAACATCGCCAGCGCACTGAAGAACCGTGAAAAGAACGGTTCCCTCAGCCTAGTGGTACCAGAAGCGAACAGCATGGGCCTGGCTCTCTTCGGTGGTGAATCCGTCGACGCCGCTCTCGAAGCGCTGACCGCCGGCAAGGCCGATGCAGTCGTCATTCTCGAGAATGACCTGTACCGCCGCGCCGACGCCGGCAAGGTCGATGCCGCCCTCGCCGCTGCCAAGGTCGTCATCGTTGCCGACCATCAGCAGACTGCTACCGTCGAACGTGCCCATCTGGTGCTGCCGGCCGCCAGCTTCGCTGAAGGCGACGGCACCCTGGTCAGCCTTGAAGGGCGCGCCCAGCGCTTCTTCCAGGTCTTCGATCCGACCTACTACGACGCCAACATCCTCGTTCGCGAAGGCTGGCGCTGGCTGCATGCTCTGCACAGCACTCTGCAAGGCAAGGCCGTCGACTGGACCCAGCTGGACCAGGTCACCGCAGCTTGCGCCGACAGCAGCCCATTGTTGGCCTCTATCCGCGACGCCGCACCGAGCGCTTCGTTCCGCATCAAGGGGATGAAACTCGCCCGCGAGCCGCACCGCTACAGCGGTCGTACTGCCATGCGCGCCAATATCAGCGTGCACGAGCCGCGTCAGCCCCAGGACAAGGACTCCGCCTTCGCCTTCTCCATGGAAGGCTATGCCGGTACCAAGGAAGACCGTCAGCAGATTCCGTTCGCCTGGTCTCCGGGCTGGAACTCCCCGCAAGCCTGGAACAAGTTCCAGGACGAAGTCGGTGGCCACCTGCGCGCTGGCGACCCGGGCGTTCGCCTGATCGAAGCCAAGGGCCAGGCATTGCCCTGGTTCTGCATCAATGCTGCGTTCAACCCGGCTCAGGGCACCTGGCAGGCCGTGCCTCTGCACCACCTGTTCGGCAGCGAGGAGAACAGTTCCCGCGCCGCTCCGGTGCAAGAACGCATCCCGCAGCCCTACGTGGCCATGGCCAAGGACGAAGCCGATCGCCTCGGCGTCAATGACGGCGCCCTTATCGCCCTGACCGTCAATGGCCAGACCCTGCGTCTGCCGCTTGCCGTCAAGGAAGAAATGGGCATCGGCCTGATCGGCCTGCCTGCCGGTCTGCCGGGTATCCCGGCGGTCTTCGCCGGTGCCGTCGTCACTGCCGTACAGGAGTCCGCGCAATGAGTTGGCTGACGCCCGAACTGATCGACATCGTCGTCACCGTCCTCAAAGCCATCGTCATCCTGCTCGGGGTGGTCGTGACCGGTGCGCTGCTCTCCTGGGTGGAACGCCGTCTGTTGGGTCTGTGGCAGGACCGATACGGCCCGAACCGCGTAGGCCCGTTCGGCGCCTTCCAGCTTGGCGCGGACATGATCAAGATGTTCTTCAAGGAAGACTGGACCCCGCCGTTCGCCGACAAGCTGATCTTCACCCTGGCGCCCATCATCGCGATGAGTGCCCTGTTGATCGCGTTTGCCGTGGTGCCGGTCACCCCCACATGGGGCGTGGCCGACCTGAACATCGGCGTGCTGTTCTTCTTCGCCATGGCCGGCATCGCGGTCTACGCGGTGCTCTTCGCCGGCTGGTCGAGCAACAACAAGTTCGCCCTGCTCGGCAGCCTGCGTGCCTCGGCCCAGACCATCTCCTACGAGGTGTTCCTGGCGCTGTCGCTGATGGGCATCGTGGCCCAGGTCGGCTCCTTCAACATGCGCGACATCGTTGAATACCAGGCCCAACACCTGTGGTTCATCATTCCGCAGTTCTTCGGCTTCTGTACCTTCTTCATCGCTGGCGTCGCCGTGACTCACCGTCACCCGTTCGACCAGCCGGAAGCGGAACAGGAACTGGCCGACGGCTACCACATCGAATACGCCGGCATGAAATGGGGCATGTTCTTCGTGGGTGAGTACATCGGCATTGTGCTGATCTCCGCCCTGCTCGTGACCCTGTTCTTCGGCGGCTGGCATGGCCCGTTCGGCATCCTGCCGCAGATCCCCTTCATCTGGTTTGCGCTCAAGACCGCCTTCTTCATCATGCTGTTCATCCTGCTGCGCGCGTCGATCCCGCGCCCGCGCTATGACCAGGTGATGGCCTTCAGCTGGAAGGTGTGCCTGCCGCTGACCCTGATCAACCTGCTGGTGACCGGCGCGCTCGTGCTGGCCGCGGCCCAGTAAGGAGAAACACCATGATCAAAGAAATCATCCACGTCGTGCATGGCACCTTCACCCAGCTTCGCAGCCTGGTGATGATCTTCGGCCATGCCTTCCGCAAGCGTGACACCCTGCAATACCCGGAAGAGCCCGTGTACCTGCCGCCGCGCTACCGCGGCCGCATCGTCCTCACCCGCGACCCCGATGGCGAAGAGCGTTGCGTAGCCTGCAACCTCTGCGCCGTGGCCTGCCCTGTCGGCTGCATTTCCCTGCAGAAGGCTGAGACCGAGGACGGACGCTGGTACCCCGAGTTCTTCCGCATCAACTTCTCCCGCTGCATCTTCTGCGGCCTGTGCGAAGAAGCCTGCCCCACCACCGCGATCCAGCTGACCCCGGATTTCGAGATGGGCGAGTTCAAGCGCCAGGACCTGGTGTACGAGAAGGAAGACCTGCTGATCTCCGGCCCGGGTAAGAACCCGGACTACAACTTCTATCGCGTGGCGGGTATGGCCATTGCCGGCAAGCCGAAAGGCGCCGCGCAGAACGAGGCCGAGCCGATCAACGTGAAGAGCCTGCTGCCCTAAGGAGACACGCGTGGAATTCGCCTTCTATTTCGCCGCTGGTGTGGCCGTTGTCTCCACCCTGCGGGTAATCACAAACACCAACCCGGTGCATGCCCTGCTGTACCTCATCGTCTCGCTGCTGGCGGTGTCGATGTGCTTCTTCGCCCTCGGCGCGCCGTTCGCCGGCGCCCTCGAAATCATCGTTTATGCCGGCGCCATCATGGTGCTGTTCGTCTTCGTGGTGATGATGCTCAACCTCGGCCCGGCAATCGCCGAACAGGAGAAGAAATGGCTCAAGCCCGGCATCTGGACCGGCCCTGCCCTGCTCTCCCTGATTCTGCTGGCCGAACTGCTGTATGTGCTGTTCGGCAATGCCACTGGTGCCACCATCGGTCACACCACCGTGGACGCCAAGGCAGTTGGCATCGCCCTCTTCGGCCCGTACCTGCTGGCCGTGGAGCTGGCTTCCATGCTGCTGCTGGCAGCCCTGGTCGCCGCCTTCCACCTCGGCCGCCACGAAGCTAAGGAATAAGCCATGAACGCAATCCCACTGGAACATGGCCTCGCGGTCGCCGGCATACTCTTCTGCCTGGGCCTCACGGGCCTCATGGTGCGCCGCAACATCCTCTTCGTGCTCATGAGCCTGGAAGTCATGATGAACGCTGCCGCGCTGGCCTTCGTGGTCGCCGGCGCCCGTTGGGCCCAGCCTGACGGCCAGATCATGTTCATTCTGGTGATCAGCCTTGCAGCCGCCGAAGCCAGTATCGGCCTGGCAATCCTGCTGCAGCTGTACCGCCGCTTCCATACCCTCGATATCGACGCTGCCAGCGAGATGCGCGGATGAACCTTCTATTCCTCACTTGCCTGTTCCCGCTGCTCGGCTGGTTCATCCTGGCCTTCTCCCGCGGGCGTTTCTCCGAAAACACATCCGCCGTCATCGGCGTCGGATCCGTGGGCCTCTCGGCCCTGATCGCCGCCTGGATCATCTGGCAGTTCAACGTGGCCCCGCCGGAAGGCGGTGTCTACACCCAGGTGCTCTGGCAGTGGATGAGCGTGGCGGGCTTCGCGCCCAGCTTCACCCTCTACCTGGACGGCCTGTCCCTGACCATGCTCGGCGTGGTCACCGGCGTCGGCTTCCTGATCCACCTGTTCGCTTCCTGGTACATGCGCGGTGAAGAGGGCTACTCCCGCTTCTTCGCCTACACCAACCTGTTCATCGCCAGCATGCTGTTCCTGGTGCTGGGCGATAACCTGCTGTTCCTCTACTTCGGTTGGGAAGGCGTGGGGTTGTGCTCGTACCTGCTGATCGGCTTCTACTTCAAGTACACGCCCAACGGTAACGCGGCACTCAAGGCCTTCATCGTCACCCGCGTGGGTGACGTGTTCATGGCCATCGGGCTGTTCATCCTGTTCTTCCACCTGGGTACCCTGAACATCCAGGAACTGATGAAGCTGGCCCCCGAGAAGTACGTGGCCGGTGACGCCTGGCTCTGGGTCGCGACCCTGATGCTGCTCGGCGGCGCAGTGGGCAAATCCGCCCAGCTGCCGCTTCAGACCTGGCTGGCGGACGCGATGGCGGGCCCGACTCCGGTTTCCGCGTTGATCCACGCGGCTACCATGGTGACCGCCGGCGTCTACCTGATCGCCCGTACCCACGGCCTGTTCCTGCTGACTCCGGAAATCCTCGAACTGGTCGGCATCGTGGGTGGCGTAACCCTGGTCCTGGCTGGCTTCGCCGCGCTGGTGCAGACCGACATCAAGCGAATCCTCGCCTACTCCACCATGAGCCAGATCGGCTACATGTTCCTCGCCCTCGGCGTTGGCGCATGGGATGCGGCGATTTTCCACCTGATGACCCACGCCTTCTTCAAGGCTCTGCTGTTCCTCGCTTCGGGTGCGGTGATCAACGCCTGCCACCACGAGCAGAACATCTTCAAGATGGGTGGCCTGTGGAAGAAACTGCCGCTGGCCTACGCGAGCTTCATCGTAGGTGGTGCGGCCCTGGCGGCCCTGCCGCTGGTCACCGCGGGCTTCTACTCCAAGGACGAGATCCTCTGGGAAGCCTTCGCCAGTGGCCACTCCGGTCTGCTCTACGCCGGTCTGGCGGGCGCCTTCCTGACCTCGATCTACACCTTCCGCCTGATATTCATCGCCTTCCACGGTGAAGCGAAGACCGAAGCTCACGCTGGCCACGGCGTCGCCCACTGGCTGCCGCTGAGCGTGCTGATCGTGCTCTCTACCTTCATTGGCGCACTGATCACCCCGCCGCTGGCCGGTGTACTGCCGGAAAGCGTCGGCCACGCCGGTGGCGAAGCCAAGCACAGCCTGGAAATCGCCTCGGGCGCCATCGCCCTGGCGGGCATCCTGCTGGCCGCCCTGCTCTTCCTTGGCAAGCGCCGTTTCGTCAGCGCACTCGCCCAGAGTGCGCCGGGCCGCTTCCTTGGTGCCTGGTGGTACGCCGCCTGGGGCTTCGACTGGCTCTACGACCTGCTGTTCGTCAAACCCTACCTGCTGGTCTGCCGCCTGCTCCGTCGCGATCCCATCGACGGCACCATCGGCCTGGTTCCACGCGTGGTAAGGGGCGGCAACTTTGCCCTCAGCCGTAGCCAGACCGGCCAGCTGCGCTGGTACGCCGTATCCATCGTCGGCGGAGCCGTGCTCGTGCTCGGCGCCGTGCTGCTGACCTGAATCTTCTTAAGGAATTGAGCCCGTCATGATTCTGCCCTGGCTAATCCTGATTCCCTTCATCGGCGGCCTGCTCTGCTGGCAGGGTGAGCGCTTCAGCGCCACCCTGCCACGCTGGATCGCCTTGCTGACCATGTCCCTGCTGTTCGTCCTCGGCCTTTGGCTGTGGGCGACCGGCGACTTCACCCTGGCCCCTGCTCCCGGCACCGATCCGGTGTGGGCGGAGGAGTTCAAGGTGCAGTGGATCGAGCGTTTCGGCGTCACCATCCACCTGGCCCTGGACGGCATCTCCATCCTGATGATCGTCCTCACCGGCCTGCTCGGTGTGCTGTCCGTGCTCTGCTCCTGGCGTGAAATCCAGAACCGCGTCGGCTTCTTCCACCTCAACCTGATGTGGATCCTCGGCGGCGTGGTCGGCGTGTTCCTCGCCATCGACCTGTTCCTGTTCTTCTTCTTCTGGGAAATGATGCTGGTGCCGATGTACTTCCTCATCGCGCTCTGGGGTCATAGCGGCAGCAAGGGCAAGACCCGGATCACCGCCGCCACCAAGTTCTTCATCTACACCCAGGCCAGCGGCCTGATCATGCTGGTGGCCATCCTCGGCCTGGTGCTGGTGAACTACAGCAATACCGGCGTGCTGACCTTCAACTACGCCGACCTGCTGAAAGCCCAGCTCGCCCCGGGTACCGAGTACCTGCTGATGCTCGGTTTCTTCATCGCCTTCGCGGTGAAGTTCCCGGTGGTGCCGTTCCACTCCTGGCTGCCCGATGCCCACGCCCAGGCCCCGACCGCTGGCTCCGTGGACCTCGCCGGCATCCTGCTCAAGACTGCCGCCTACGGCATGATCCGCTTCGCCCTGCCGCTGTTCCCCAACGCGTCGGCCGAGTTCGCGCCAATCGCCCAGTGGCTGGGTGTGTTCGCCATTGTCTACGGTGCCCTGCTGTCGTTCGCCCAGACCGACATCAAGCGCCTGGTGGCCTACTCCAGCGTTTCGCACATGGGCTTCGTGTTGATCGCCATTTACTCCAGCAGCCAGATCGCTCTGCAGGGCGCCATCGTGCAGATGATCGCCCACGGCCTCTCCGCTGCCGCGCTCTTTATCCTGTGCGGCCAGCTGTACGAACGCTTGCACACCCGTGACATGCGCGAGATGGGCGGTATCTGGAACCGTATGCCTTACCTGCCGGCCATCAGCCTGTTCTTCGCTGCCGCCGCACTGGGCCTGCCGGGTACCGGCAACTTCGTCGGCGAGTTCCTGATCCTGGTCGGATCGTTCCAGCAAGTGCCGTGGATTGCCGTACTGGCCTCTACCGGCCTGGTGTTCGGTTCGGTCTACTCGCTGATCATGATCCACCGCGCCTACTTCGGTCCGGCGAAGAACGAAAACGCCTACGAAGGCCTGCGCTATCGCGAGCTGACCATGGTCCTGGGCCTCGCCGCCCTGTTGATCCTGCTCGGCGTTTACCCGCAACCGGTACTGGATACCTCCGCTGCGACCATGCATGGCGTGCACCAGTGGCTGGATTCCGCCGTCAATCAACTCGTTGCCCGGTAAGTAGGTTATGGAATTCACGACTCAACACCTGATCGCCCTGCTACCGCTGCTGGTCACCTGCGCCACGATAGTTGTGGTCATGCTGGCCATCGCCTGGAAGCGGCACCACTCCTGGACCTTCGGCCTTTCGGTCATCGGTCTGAACCTCGCCCTGCTTTCCATCGTCCCGGCACTCAAGGTCGCTCCCCTGGAAGTGACCCCGCTGATGATGGTCGACAACTTCGGCGCCTATTACATGGCGCTGGTCCTGGCCGGCACCCTCGCCTGCGTCACACTGATCCACGCCTACCTGGGCGGTGAGTCGGGCAAGGGCTATCCGGGCAACCGCGAAGAGATGTACCTGCTGATCCTCCTGTCCGCCGCTGGCGGTCTGGTGCTGGTCACCGCGCAGCACCTCGCTGGCTTGTTCATCGGCCTGGAACTGCTTTCGGTACCGGTATACGGCCTGGTGGCGTACGCCTTCTTCAACAAGCGTTCCCTGGAAGCCGGCATCAAGTACATGGTGCTGTCCGCCGCAGGCTCCGCTTTCCTGCTGTTCGGCATGGCTCTGCTCTACGCCGATGCCGGCAGCCTGAGCTTCAGCCAGCTGACCGCTGCAGGCACCTCCAGCGTGCTGTCCCAGCTCGGCATCGGCATGATGCTCATCGGCCTGGCGTTCAAGCTCTCCCTGGTTCCATTCCACCTCTGGACCCCGGACGTGTACGAAGGCGCCCCGGCGCCGGTGGCGGCGTTCCTGGCCACCGCCAGCAAAGTCGCCGTGTTCGCTGTTCTGCTGCGTCTGTACCAACTGTCCCCGGCCACCGCCGGTGGCTGGCTGAACGACCTGCTGACCGTCATCGCCATCGCCTCCATCCTCTTCGGCAACCTGCTGGCCCTGGTGCAGAACAATATCAAGCGTCTGCTGGGTTACTCCTCGATCGCGCACTTCGGCTACCTGCTGGTGGCACTGATCGCGAGCAAGGGCCTGGCCGTCGAAGCCATCGGTGTCTACCTGGCCACTTACGTGCTGACCAGCCTGGGCGCCTTCGGAGTGGTGACTCTGATGTCCACGCCTTACAGCGGCCGTGACTGCGACGCCCTGTACGAGTACCGCGGCCTGTTCTGGCGCCGTCCGTACCTGACCGCCGTGCTCACCGTGATGATGCTGTCCCTGGCCGGCATCCCGCTCACCGCGGGCTTCATCGGCAAGTTCTTCGTGATCGCCGCCGGTGTCCAATCCGGCCTGTGGTGGCTGCTGGGCGCCATGGTCCTGGGCAGCGCCATCGGCGTGTTCTACTACCTGCGCGTCATGGTCACCCTGTTCCTGGTCGAGCCGAACCTGCGTCGCCACGACGCCGACCTGCACTGGGCCCAACGTGCCGGCGGCATCATGCTGCTGTTCGTCGCCCTGCTGGCGTTCTTCCTCGGCGTCTACCCGCAGCCGCTGCTGGACCTGGTCCAGCACTCAGGTCTGGTGGCCCTGGCCAACTAAGCGGAACCCGAGAAACGAAAACCCGGCCATGTGCCGGGTTTTTCGTTCCTGGCGGAAAGCACACCCGCCTATGGCAGCATTACTTTCTTGCCCGCCTCGGTGAACAGGTCCCAACTCGCAACGAACAATGCCGCGATCAGCGGGCCGATGACGAAGCCGTTGAGGCCGAACAGCGACAGCCCGCCCAAGGTGGAAATCAGCACCAGATAGTCCGGCATGCGCGTGTCCTTGCCCACCAGCATCGGCCGCAGAAAATTGTCCACCAGGCCGATCACGAGGATGCCGAACAGCGCCAGACCCACACCTTCCCAGAGCGCTCCATTAAGCACGAAGAACAGCGCCACGGGCCCCCAGATCAGGCCGGCACCCACCAGTGGCAGCAGGGACAGAAATGCCATCATGACGCCCCAGAACACCGGGCTCTGGATATCCATGAACCAGAACACCAGGCTGCCCAGCGCCCCCTGGACAATGGCGACCACTATGTTGCCTTTGACCGTGGCGCGTACCACGCGGGTGAATTTGATCTGCAATCGACGCTTGTGCTGCTCGCCGAGGGGTATGGCCATGCGCACGTTGCGCGCTACTTCGTAGCCATCGCGGAGAAAGAAGTACAACAGGTAGAGCATCACGAAGAAGCCCGCCACCGCCTCGAAGGTGTTCTGGCCGATGGCGAAAGCCTTGGTAGCGAGGAACTGGCTGCCCTGCAGCATCCCGCTGACGATGCGGTCACGCAGACCGTTGAAATTGCCAATGCCCAGGCGATCCAGCTGACGCTGGAGGAATCTCGGCAGCAACTCCCTGAATTGGTTCACGTACGCGCCAATATCCAGCTCTCCGGACTCGAGCCGGTGGTAGAAGTCCGCGCCTTCCTGCACCAACATCAGGCCGATGAGCAAAACCGGCAGCACCGCTACCACCAGGCAGAGGAACAGCGTGATCATCGCCGACAGATTGCCCCGTCCACCCAGACGCAGTGCAAGCTGGCGCTGCAAAGGGCTGAAGATCACCGCCAGCACCACTGCCCAGAAAACCGCTCCGTAGAAAGGCAGCAGAATCCAGCAGAAAGCTAGCGATACCACCACAAGAAGGAGGATCAGGGTACGGCTGTGCATTTGCCGCTGAGAAGCCATGGCAGTGCCGCAGGGTGAAGAGAACCTACAGCGTTAGTCCGCAGCGAGTCGGGAAAAGTGCTAAGTGTTTTTTTGGCGCCTGTCGGGGTCAGCCGCAGGGTCGCGGGTCAGAATGCCGACGTGTTTTGCCCCTATAAGGGGCATCTCGAAGCAGACGGGAAAATCGTAGCCCGGACTCACCGCCGCACGAGTAGGAGCGAGCTTGCTCGCGAAGAGTCCGAGCGCGCTATTTCGCGAGCAAGCTCGCTCCTACGAAGGGATCTGCCGATCAGATACGGAACTGGCGAACCAGTCCGCCGAGGCTATCGCCCAGTCGCGACAGGCTACAAGCGGTCTCGGCGCCGTGGCGGGTTTCTTCCGCCACGCTGTCCACCGCAACAGCGATCTGGTGGACGCTGCGATTGATCTCTTCAGCTACCGCAGTCTGCTCTTCAGCCGCACTGGCGATTTGCGCGTTCATCGCATTGATAGTCCCGATCAGCCCGGCAATGGCATCCAGCGACGCACCGGCCTGGTTCGCTTGGCTGCTGGTGATATCTCCCGCATCGCTGGAACGACGCATGGCCGTCACGGCGTCCTGGGTACCCTGTTGCAGACGGTCGATCATGCCCTGGATTTCCTGCGTGCTCTGCTGGGTGCGACTAGCCAGCGCACGCACCTCGTCCGCGACCACGGCAAAGCCCCGCCCCGCCTCACCGGCACGGGCCGCTTCGATGGCAGCATTGAGCGCCAGCAAGTTGGTCTGCTCGGCGATGGAGCGAATCACGCCAAGCACGCTGACGATGGACTGGACATCCTGTTGCAGGCTGTCCAGAGACACGCCGCTGCTGCGGATATCGCCCACCAGAGCATGAATTCGAGTAATGCTGCCATCTACCACCTGCTTGGCGGCCTGGCCCTCCTGGTCGGTCTGCTGCGCGGCCTCGGCGGCCCCCTGGGCACTCCTGGCCACTTCATGGGCGGCGGCAGACATCTCGTTGATTGCCGTCGCCACCTGATCGGTTTCCTGGCGCTGGCGCTCCATGGCCTGCTCGGAACGCTGGGCCTGGGCCGCCACCTCGCCCACCAGGCTGGTGAGCTGGCCAGTCATGTCGACGATCTGACGCACCAGACCGTGAATCTTCTCGACGAAACGGTTGAAGGAGCCCGCCAGCTCACCCAGTTCGTCCTGGCTGTCCACTGCCAGACGGCGGGTCAGGTCGCCTTCGCCAGCAGCGATGTCATCCAGGTTGGCCTTGATGCGCTGCAACGGACGCACCAGGGCGTTGGCCAGGCCCAGGCCGACGAGGCCGAAGATCACCAGCAGCACTGCGGCGATTACTGCCACGCTGGTCACGATAGTGCTTACGCGCTCGTCGATTTCTCCTTCCACCTCGGCCACCTGCGCAGCTACACCATCGAGGTTAACTGCGGTGCCCAGCGCAATGTCCCACTTGGGCAGGTAATAGCTGTAACCCAGCTTGGGAACCAGGACGCTCTCGTTCCCCGGCAATGACGAGCTGTACTCGACATAGTTGGAACCGTCCTTGGCCACTGCCACCAGACGGTCGTTCACCGCAACGCCGTTCGGGTCCTTGCGACCGGTGAAGCTCTTGCCTACGTCCACCGGGCTATCGCCGCGGAACAGGCGAACCACCTGCGAGTCGTAACCGAAGAAGTAGCCGTCCTTGCCGTACTTGATTTTCGACAGGATGGCGATTGCCTGGTCGCGGCTGGCGGTGTCGCCGGGCGCGGATGCGTCATAGAGCGCCTGCACCGATCCCAAGGCTATCTGCATGTAGTTCCTGAGCTCCAGGCGACTCTCCGCAATCAGGCGCTCGCGGGTGTTCTTGACCTCGTTTTCGGCCAGGCTGTGGATCACCTTGGTCACGGCGCCAGACAGCACGAGCGCGAAGAGGATCACCGGCACCAGGGCCAGCAGCAACAGTTTGGTCTTCAGAGTCAAACGCATCGAGCAATCCTCGGAAAGCAGGGCCAGAACGCACAGCGGGGTTGTCGATATATCGGCAACCCCGCTCGTACCTTAAGCGACCGCTGAGTCGAAATAACTAAACGAACACCAGCTGTGGCGCGCCCTACAGCACCATCGACGCAACCCAGCCGAAGGCCAGCAACGGCAGGTTGTAGTGCAGGAAGGTCGGCACCACGGTGTCCCAGATATGGTTGTGCTGGCCATCCACATTCAGGCCGGCGGTAGGGCCCAGGGTCGAGTCGGAAGCCGGAGAACCGGCATCACCCAAGGCACCAGCAGTGCCGACAATGCTGACAATGGCCAGCGGGCTGAAACCCAATTGCACGCACAGCGGCACAAAGATGGCCGCGATGATGGGCACCGTGGAGAAGGATGAACCAATGCCCATGGTCACAAGCAGACCCACCAGCAGCATCAGCAGCGCACCGAGCGCCTTGCTGTGGCCGATCCAGCCTGCGGAGGCGTCCACGAGTGTCGCGACGTGACCGGTTTCACGCATCACCTCGGCAAAGCCCGAGGCGGCAATCATGATGAAGCCGATCATCGCCATCATCTTCATGCCTTCGGTGAACAGATCGTCCGTCTCTTTCCAGCGCACCACGCCGGACACCGAGAAAATCACGAAGCCCAGCAGCGCACCGATGATCATCGAATCCAGCAACAGCTGCACCACGAAGGCACTCACGATCGCCACGCCCGCCACACCCAGGCTCAATGGGTTGTATGCAACGCTGACCTGTTCGGCCTGGGCAATGCGTTCCAGGTCATAGATGCGCTTGCCGCGATAGCTGATGAACACCGCAATGAGAAGACCGGCGACCATGCCCAGTGCCGGTATCAACATCGCCTCGGTGACATTCACACCGGTAACGTCCACGCCACTTTTCACCACATTCGCCAGCAGAATCTCGTTCAGGAAGATGTTCCCGAACCCCACTGGCAAGAACATGTAAGGCGTGATCAGGCCGAAGGTGATCACACAGGCGATCAGGCGGCGGTCGATGGCCAGGCGCGTCAATACATATAGAAGTGGCGGTACCAGCAGCGGAATGAACGCGATATGGATTGGCAGGATGTTCTGCGAGGAGATCGCCACGCACAGCAGCAACGCCACCAGGCCCCATTTCAGTGCACCGCCCTCGTTGGCCTCCTGCTTGCCCACCAGCGCCAGGGCTTTGTCGGCCAACGCGTGGGCCAGGCCGGAACGAGCGATGGCCACGGCGAATGCGCCCAGCAACGCGTAGGACAGCGCCACGGTGGCACCGCCACCTAGACCTTTGTTGAAAGCCGCCAGGGCGCCGTCGACGCCCAGACCACCGACCATGCCGCCCGCCAGTGCACCAATGATCAGGGCCACCACCACATGTACCCGGCACAGGCTGAGGACCAGCATGATCCCCACCGCCGCCACTACCGCATTCATCGCCACTCCTCGGTTCTTCGAGCCTTGCCAGCCAAGGACTCTGCCGCAAAAAAAAGCGCGCACTCTGCCGAAAGCGGCCCCTCCTGTCAAAAGCGTTCGGAATATTGGTCGGAGTGTGCATAATTCTTGCCTGCAAATTGCGCCCTCGTGCATTCCGCACGGCTATTCGTCGTCTTTGCGTCAAGAAATCGCCAGCCGCGCCGACAACGAATGAAGTTCCGACGAGACAGAAGGAAGCCCCAATGCCGTTCAATCGCCTGTCCATCCAGTGGAAGATCACCCTGCTGGCCGGACTCTGCCTGCTGGCCATCGTGACCCTGCTGGTCGGTTCGTCCCTGTACCAGTCCAAGCGCAGCGCCAGCCTGGTGAAAGCCGACAGCAGCCAGATGCTCGACCAGAGCGCCCGACAGAGCCTGCAAGCTCGTTCGGAACTCCAGGCCATCCGCATCCAGCGCTACTTCATGGACAACTATCAGTACGGCAAAGGCTTCTCGCGTCAGGTCCTGTTCCTCAAGGAACAGGCTGAAAAACGCTTCCTCGACGCCTTTGACCTGCGCGAAGACCTGACCCGCCAGGTGCGCACCAGCCTGGAGGCGAATCCGGAGATCCTGGGGCTGTACCTGGTCTTCGAACCCAACGCCCTGGACGGCAAGGACGAACTCTTCGTCGACCAGGCCGAGCTCGGTAGCAACGACAAGGGTCGCTTCTCCCTGTACTGGTCCCAACCGACTCCCGGCAAGCTCGAATCCGAGTCGATGACCGAGGAACTGCTCGCCGACAGCAGCACCGGCCCCAGCGGCGCGCCCTATAACGCCTGGTACACCTGCCCGATGAAAACCGGCCAGGCCTGTGTGCTGGACCCCTACTTCGATAACGTGGGCGACCGCCAGGTACTGATGACCAGCATTGCCTTCCCGCTTCAACTGAACGGCAAGACCGTTGGCGTCATGGGCCTGGACATCAGCCTGGAGAGCCTGCAGCAACTGAGCATGGCCGGTAATCGCGAGCTCTATGACGGCAACGGCCACGTCAGCATCATCAGCCCAGCTGGCCTACTCGCCGGCCACAGCCGCGATGCCAGTCTGCTCAGCGCCAAACTGGACAAGGCCTTCGGTGACAAGGCAGCGGAACTTGCCAGCAATCTGCAGGCCGGCAAATCCGCGGAAATGGAGCACGACGGCATGCTGCGCGTGATGCAGCCGTTCAAGCCGATCCCCACCGCCGCGCCCTGGAGCGTATTGCTGGAAGTTCCCGAGAAGGTCCTGCTGGCACCGGCCCTGAAACTGGATGCCAAACTCGACCAGCAGAACGACACCGCCAACCTCACCGGCCTGCTGATCGGCCTCGTCGCCGGCGTCGCCGGCCTGCTGCTGGTATGGCTCACCGCCCGTGGCGTGACCCGGCCGATCCTCGGCGTGGCCAGTATGCTGAAGGACATCGCCAGTGGCGAAGGCGACCTGACCCGCCGCCTGGACTACGCCCGCCAGGACGAACTGGGTGAACTGGCCGGCTGGTTCAACCGCTTCCTCGACAAGCTTCAGCCGATCATTGCCGACGTGAAACGCTCGGTGCAGGACGCCCGCAGCACCGCCGACCAGTCCGCCGCCATCGCCAGCCAGACCAGCGCCGGCATGCAGCAGCAGTACCGCGAAGTGGACCAGGTGGCCACCGCCTCCAACGAGATGAGCGCCACCGCCCAGGACGTCGCCCGCAGCGCCGCCCAGGCCGCCGAAGCCGCGCGGGGGGCCGACCACGCCACCCAGGAAGGCCTCGGCGTGATCGGCAAGACCACCAGCGCCATCGAGCAACTGGCCAGCGAAATGAGTGCGGCCATGGAAGAGGTGCAGGCGCTGGCCAACAGCAGCGAGCAGATCGGCTCGGTGCTGGAAGTGATCCGCGCCATCGCCGAGCAGACCAACCTGCTGGCGCTCAACGCGGCCATCGAGGCGGCGCGTGCCGGCGAGGCCGGCCGCGGCTTCGCGGTGGTGGCCGATGAAGTGCGCAACCTGGCCAAGCGCACCCAGGACTCGGTGGAGGAAATCCGCCAGGTGATCGAGGGCCTGCAGCACGGCACGCGCGAGGTGGTCGGTTCGATGCACAGCAGCCACCGCCAGGCCCAGGGCAGCGTCGAGCAGGTGGAACAGGCGGTGACCGCGCTGCAACGCATCGGCGAAGCGGTGACGGTGATCACCGACATGAACCTGCAGATCGCCAGCGCCGCCGAGGAACAGAGCGCGGTGGCCGAGGAGATCAACCGCAACGTGGCGGCGATCCGCGACGTCACCGAATCGCTCTCCGGCCAGGCCGAGGAGTCCGCCCAGGTCAGCCAGGCGCTGAACCGCCTGGCCAACCACCAACAGGGGCTGATGGCGCA